>NZ_JABUCO010000022.1:0-81240 GCF_019835205.1 Rhodococcus sp. BP-261
CCTCCGCCAGCACGAACTATCTAATAAGTCCGATAGCTATAACGGACTTATCCAGTGAAAGTCTGCGTATTGCATCAGATGCATCATCTCGGCGTCGGCTGATCAACCGAGTCCTCCGCAAATGTTCGTCCAAAAAAGTTGTGCAGCAATGGTATGTAGAACATCTACGGCTGGGGCGTCGGCCATGTTGCATTCGTTTTGCGATGCACCGCAGATGCTACTCACCGAACCTTTTTTTCCTCCAACGCTATTGATACCGACGAATCACTCGTTCGTCGGAAATTAACGGATGCGAGGGGACATCGCTTAGGTGCTGTCGGAAGCGGGCGCGCGATACTGATCGGGGCGGTGATCCGCTCCATCGCGAAGGAACGGACGGTCGAGGGCATGCTAACGGGATGGCGCAGCCAGCAGCCGTGCCGCAATCTGCAACTCGAGACAAGTCGAGCAACACTAGTAGATAGTGCGGCGTTCCTGGACCACGCTAACGAGCCTCCCAAGGCATGGACACTGGGCATGGTCGAGGAGTTCTTTGGCGACTTCCGCTCTATTCGCCGCGCCGCTCACTGGACAAATCGTAGCTACCAGTCGTCGTTGAAGCTGTTCACTGCTACAGCAGTACCCTGCCCATGGTTGAAACCAGTTGTGCGAGAATCGGTTCAGGACGAATGCGCGTAGGTGTTCTTCGAGTGGAGTACTGCGGCACGCAGGTGAGAGCCACGTTGGCGTCCGGTACCCCTGGGGGTATCTGTTGGTATGATCGGTGACATGCGGCCAGCAATCCAACACCGGCGCCGGGGCCCGTTGTCGGTGACAGGTGTGCTGGTCGCCTTGACGGTGTTCGGGGTGCTGTTGATGCATTCGGTGATGCCGGTGACGTCGATGAACGGACCTCAGATGACGGCCCGCCACTCCGCGATGGCGCCGACACCCCGGGTCGATAGTTCGGTTCCGGTGGCGTTCGGTGAGCACGACTGCCCGTCTGGACACCAGATGATGCATCCATGCGTCGGCACCACGGTGTCCTGGCCCGCGTTGACGATCCCATCGGTGAGCATCGACGCTACGCCGTCCTTGCTTTCGGCGAACGGTCTCGATGCTCGTGCCGTCACCACGCAGGAACGCGCACCGCCGTGGACATTGTGGGAGTTGGACAGATCGGTGACCTTGCGAGTGTGACAGGGAGCCCGGTGAGCGCACGCCCACCGGCGGATCGGATTACCTCCGTTCTTCCCAGATCAGGCACTCGTACAAGGAGTTTCACATGCGTACCAAACTAGTAGTATCGCTCGCCGCTGCCGCCATCAGTGCACTCGTCGTGGCCGGCTGTAGCGACAACTCGACCGATTCGTCGATGGACGGACATTCGATGGACGGGCAGTCGATGTCCTCATCCGCGCCGTCCTCGTCGCAGGCTGCGAGCGCGTCGGCGGAGTTCAACGACGCCGATGTCATGTTCGCGCGAATGATGTACCCGCACCACGCGCAAGCAGTCGAGATGTCCGCGATGGCGCAGGGGCGTACCGACAATCCGGAGGTGTTGTCGCTGGCATCGGCTATCGAAGCCGCGCAACAGCCCGAAATGGACCAACTGACCGCTTGGCTCGCCGAATGGGGCCAGCCTGCACCGTCGGCGGACATGGGTGAGATGGAGGGGATGGACCACAACGCCGACAGCGGCATGATGACCCAGCAGGACATGGACGCCCTGATGGCGGCGTCGGGTCCGGAGTTCGACCGCCAGTGGCTGACGATGATGATCGCCCACCACACCGGCGCGATCGAGATGGCGAACACCGAGATAGCTGACGGTTCCAACCCCGACGCCCAGCAGATGGCACGCACCATCGTCGAAACCCAGCAGCAAGAAATCGACACCATGCAGCAACTGCTCGGCTGAGCTGACACCGAAGAGTTCGAAGGCCGCACCCTCCGCCCGGAAGGTGCGGCCTTCGGCTCGTTCTGCGGTGACCGTCTGAATCCGTTCAGGGGTCAAGGTCTCAGCTGCGCGTAACCGATTCACTCTGCGGCTTCGTAGTACGAAAGCTGTCAGTTCGGGTACCGGTGATGGCGTCGGGTACGAGGTCGCCGCCGACGCAGCAGCTGTGCGTCGGCGGCGACGATGATCGCCGACAACGACATCAGAATCGCGCCGATCGACATCGGCAGTACGAACCCGACCGACGCCAGCACTCCCGCCGCGAGCGGCACGGAGATCAGGTTGTATCCCGCTGCCCACCAACGTTTTGCTTCGTATTTCAGTAGGAAGCGCGAGCGATGATCACCGACAGCACCGATTCGGGGATCATCGCTGGTATTTCCATCACAGTCCGGTGGCGTCCCCGCTGCCCAGCAGGTGGCGAGGGTGTGTTGTAGCAGCGCTTTGATTCGGTCGTCGACGTCGTCCACCAGATCAAGTGCATCCGCCATATCCGCATGGGCACACCTACGAGCAGCGATTCCGCGGTCCTAGTAATTGAGGGTCGAGATCGACCGATATCGACTCGTGTACAACGCTTTCGGCAGTAGTCTCGTTGGACTGGTCGTCGAATCTGCGGCGCGTCGGCCTAGAGGTGCGCCGGGGTGGCGCGCCCATGAGGTGCGCTCGTGCGACCGTAGCGACTCCGTCCGGGGTCATGGCGGTATTGGGGAACGGCATGTGGCCCCATCGATCGATCGGCACTGCTACCGGACCTGGACTGCGTGGCCACTCTGCCATGTCCGGAGAGATGCCCCGCTGAAGATGCTCTGACAGCAGCGCCGTGGATGGGTAGCGGTCGGAGAACTGCAGCGCTGCCGCCCACCGCTCCCACAGGTCGGCCGGCGAGCTCTCGCAGCCAGTACGTGTCTGGATTCGAATCTGGTCACTTCCTCCGATCCACAGCTCCGGTCCGTCGACCGTGACGTCGGTGCGGTCCAGGGTCTGCGATCGCGGTGTAGGACAGGCCGGCGCCGGGCAGCAGGATCAGGACGGCATCTCGGCGCCCCCAACAGCGCTTCTATCGATCCGATCGCAGTGAAGTGACGCGCTCCTGGCGGTGAATGTCCGGCGTCTTGGTGTGCTCGATTGATCGCCGAGACCCGGCGCAGCTGCACCGCATCACTGTTCTGGTCCATGAACTCGGCCACCGTCATCGGCGTCGCAGGCATGGGTGTTGCGTCGGCTGCGGCGCACCAGCGACCATAGGTGGCTGTGTCCAATGCTGGTAGAAGGGGGCACAACTGCGACGCCACGCCAGGTATCGATGCTGGCGACGAACCGGGTCGCACAGGATTGTTCGTCGAGGTCAACTCTGTTGAGCGAGAGGCTCTTCCCTACCGATAGTCATTAGGCCAGCGTCAGATAGATCAGAGCGATATTGAGCGCAACGATGACGGCCGCGATCAGCCAAGCCGCACACGTGGTGATTCGGTGATTGACGTTCTCCCCCATCAATTCACGGTCCGATGTGAACCGCACCAGAGGGATCAGCGCGAACGGAATTCCGAAGGACAGGACGACTTGTGAGACGACGAGGGCGCGGCTGGGGTCGACACCTGCAGCGAGAATCGCGAGGGCGGGTACGAGGGTCACGAGCCGGCGTAGGACGATCGGAATTCGCTTGCGCAGCAATCCATCCATGATCATCGCTCCGGCGTACGCCCCCACCGATGTCGATGCCAAACCGGACGCCAGCAGTCCTATTGCGAACAGCAGAGCAACAACTGGCCCGAGCGTCTCTCCGACGGCAGCGTGTGCACCTTCGATCGAATCGACGCCTTCTCTGCCGCCGAGTGTGGACGCGGCCAACAGCAACATCGACATATTGACGGCGCCGGCGAGTAACATCGCCAATCCGACGTCGGCACGGGTGATGCGCAGCAGACGGCGCCGGGCCGGTCCGGCCTCGGGGTGGCCGTGGCGGTCTCGGGCGAGACCGGAGTGGAGGTAGACGGCGTGCGGCATGATTGTCGCGCCGAGCATGGCGGCAGCGATCAGAACGCTTTCCGCGCCGTCGAACCGGGGAATCAGGCCTCCCGCGGCCTCGGTGAACGACGGGGGCTCTACCAAGACGCTTGCCAGAAATCCGACAGCGATGACCGTGAGAAGGCCGAGGATGACGAACTCGAACGGCCGTTGACCGCGGCGGTCCTGAACCATCAGCAGGATCATCGACACTGCCCCGGTGATCAACCCGCCGAGCAGAAGCGGGAGATCGAACAACAGGTACAGGGCAATCGCGCCGCCGACGACCTCCGCGAGGTCGGTCGCCATCGCAACGACTTCCGCCTGCCCCCAATAGGCAAGCCGGGTGCTTCTGCGGGACTTTTCGCGAACGACTTCGGGGAGGGTCATTCCGGTGACGATTCCGAGTTTCGCCGACAAGAATTGAACGAGGCCGGCCATTACGTTCGCGGCCACGATCACCCAGACCAACAGGTAGCCGAACTGCGCTCCGGCACTGACATTGGACGCGACATTGCCGGGGTCGACGTAGGCGATCGCGGCAACGAACGCCGGGCCCAGTAGCGCGAACCCCGCTCGAAATCTCGACGGCGATCGGGATGCCCGGCGTTGCAGCAAAGTCATGTGATCGCACCCAACGTGGACGGACAATTTCAGAACCCTGAAAATATAGTTCGGCGACCCGAACAACGCAATGCGTGATGTCGATCCCCGCTGCGAAGCGTCAGATCGGCAGAACCACCGAGGTGACGAACTCATTGCGTATCCACGCGATGAACAATCCCCACACGCCGGTCAGCAGCGCCACGCCGACGGCGACCATGATCACTCCCCCGGCGACCTTGATTCGCTGTGAATTTCTTCGCAGCCACCCGACACCACGCATTGCCGAACTCGACCCGAAGGCCAGCAGAATGAACGGCAACCCAAGCCCCAGGCAGTAGGCGATGATCAGCGTCACTCCCCGAGCTGCGGTAGCACCTTCGGTCCCCGCGGCCACCGACAACACACCAGCGAGCGTGGGGCCCAGACATGGCGTCCATCCGAGCGCGAACACACCGCCGAGGAGCGGTGCCCCTGCAAGCGATGTGATGTTTCTGGGTGCGAATCGGGTGTCGCGCTGCAGTGCGGGGATGAATCCGATGAACGCCAGGCCCATCACGATCGTGATGACTCCGCCGACGCGCTGCAGCAGTTCTTCGTTGAGCCGCAAGGTACCGATGACACCGAATATCGACGCTGTGGCGAGTACGAACACGGCGGTGAAGCCGGCGACGAACAACCCTGCCGCCCCGGCCACCCGCCACCGGTTCGCCGATGTCGACACAGTCGAGGACCCGTTGACACCACCGGGCAGCTGGCCGGTGGGCTGAGAAGATTCGGCCCCTGCGATGCCGGCCAGGTACGACAAATAGCCGGGCACCAGCGGGACCACACAAGGGGATGCAAACGAGACGAGGCCTGCGAGCATGCACGCGGCGATGGCCAGCATCAGAGGCCCACTCGACGCGGCATTCTGGAACGCCGATCCGATGTCCTGAGACAATAGCGTCGTCATTCGGCGGCGACCCGTTGAACGACCGGGAGAAGGTCCTCGGTGAGCAGCGCACGCATGAACACTGCTGCAACGCGGTGCTGGCGATCGAGAACCAAGGTCGAGGGGATGACGCTGGTCGGGTAGCTGCCGCCTAGTGCTATCAGTGTCCGCATCGAGGGGTCGTAGATCGAGGGGTAGGAGACGTTGTTGTCGACGACGAAATCTTGGGCCTTGTCCTTCTGGGGATCTCGGACGTTGATTCCGAGGAACTGGACTCCGCTGCTCTGGGTGGCTTCGAATACTTCCTCGAGGTCGTCGGCTTCACCTCGGCACGGGCCGCACCATTGACCCCAGAGATTGACTACGACGACGTCGCCCTCGTAGTCGGACAGTGCGGTGGTCTTGCCTTCGTCCATCAGGTCCGGTCCGGTGAGTTCGCCGACGGTTCCGCGGCTTTCGGGAGGGTCGTAGAAGATGTCGGTCTGGCCGCCGGGTGCAACGAAGTCGAAACTGCCGCCGGATGCGACCGCGTCGGTGCCTGCGGAGCATCCGGAGATCGACACGGCGACGGCAACGGTGAGTATCGCGCCGACAAGCCGGTTTTCGGTCATTGTCCGTGCACGGTCCAGGCGGTGTTGGTTCATGACGTGGAGTCCTTCACTGCAGTGCGGATCTGATCCGGTGTGTCGAAGACGGTGGGATCGGTGATGCGCTCGACGGCACCGTCCGAGGTGACGATGTAGCTCAGAGGTAGGACAGGCGGGGCCGCTAGCGCGTTCTGGATGGCGCCGGTATCGACGTAGTTGGAGTATCGAATATTCATCTCTCGCAACACCATCGACGCGGCATCCGGTCGGTCTTCGACATTGATTCCGACGACCCGGATTGCCCCTTCCTCTGCGGCATAGGAGTCGAGTACAGGCATTTCGGTCCGGCACGGCCCGCACCACGACGCCCACAGGTTCAGCAGCACTGTCTCGTTGCCCAACGCGTCGGCGAGGTCGAGATCTGTCGCGTCACCGACGCAGCGCACCGTCACCCCGGCGAGCGGCCCCTGCTGTCCTGACGCTGTGGGCGTGGGGCAACTGGATGTGTACTCGGCGTCGGATGGTGGGGAGAATGCCGGTGCACGTTGGGCCGGGGTGACGGCGCCCGGCGTCGTTGCCAGGCCGGAATCAGCGCCATCGGTCCGCGGCCACAGCACCGCGATACAGACGAGCACGAGTGCGAGCATTACCAACGACCAACCAGGCTTCACGATGACCTCGAACTGGCCGCGAGGATCCCGGCGGGTGGACGAGAGGGCGGGCGGTTCATAGCAGCGTGGACCAATACGACCAAAAGCGTTGTGCAATCAAGGTAATCAATGCAAGGAACCACACCGTCACGGGAATGGAGTGATTGCGAATCAGCCAGTCCACCAGCCGACGTGGACCCGGCGACCTCACCGCGAGATCGAGGTTCCGCACGGTGACATACCAGAAGATCGGCACGGTCACCGCCCACACTGCCATGCAGTACGGACACAGCGCGCCGATCTCGTACGCACTCTGAACGATTAGCCAATGCACGAAGATCATGGCCGCGGTGATACCGAATTGAGTTGCAGCCCAAAACCATCGGGCGAACACCGCACCCGCCAGCATCGCTGCCCCGATCGAGGTGACGACCGCGAACCCGGCGATACCGATCAGGGAGTTGGGGAACCCGAACGCTGCCGCTTGCGGGGTGTCCATCACCGATCCACAGTTCAGGACTGGATTGATGCTGCAGCTCGGTGAGTAGGTGGGGTCGATCGCGAGAGTGAATTTCTCGATCGTGAGGACGAACGCTGCCACCAGCCCGATCGCACCCCCGGCCAGGAGCAACCACGGCAGGCTCCGGCCGAGGGGCCGGGCAGGCTGAATCGGCGGCGCGGCCGGGTCAGCCGAGCGCGGCATCGAGTGCATCGGCGAGGTCTCCGTAGGTTCGGGGTTCGATCTTTTCGCCGTTGAGGAAGAACGTGGGCGTCCCTTGCACGCCGAGCGCGGTGCCGTCCGTGACGTCGGCCTGGATGCGCTCGAGGGTGGCGGGGTCGGTGTAGGCGGCATCGAATGTGGTCATGTCCAGTCCGAGATCGACCGCGAAGCTGCGGAACAACTCGTCTTTCGGGGTACGTTGCTCGCCCCACTCTTCTTGGGTTTCGTACATCCGCTGGTACATCGCCTCGAACTCGCCCTGCTGCGCGGCGGCTTCGACCGCACGTGCGGCGCGTTCGGCGTTGAAGTGCGAGGCAATGGGAAAGTAGCGGGCCACGAAGGTGACTCTGTCGCCGTACTCTTCCCGCAACTGTTCGATAGCCGGGTAGGCGGACCTGCAGGCCTCGCACTCGAAGTCGAGGAACTCCACGAATGTCACACGGCCATCGGGTGCGGTGTTCAGGCGGTGACTGTTCTCGCGGACCGCGATCGACGCAGGATCGGTGCTGGCCTGTTGCGCCGTTGCGGCATCGGGTGTTCCTGATCTGTCCATCACCAGAAACACCGCCAGCGCGGCGGCGAACACCACGACCAACGCGAGGGACATCTTCAACGTGCGGCTCATTGTTCTACCTTTTCGAGTCGTTGCACTGACGTGTCGATTCGGCTGCCAGCCGACCGAGCACCTGACACACTAACAATCGTTTGAATGTTTACCTGAAGGGGTTTCCTAACGATCTCACGATTGTTAGATTGATGGGTATGTCCACCGAACCACTCGACTCGTGCGACTTGCTGTGCCTGGATCTTCCCCACGCAGAGCACGTTCGAGACACCCTTCCGACCCTCGGCGATATCGAGCCTTTGGCTGATGCTGCGCGGGCATTCGGCGACCCCACCCGTCTGACGGTCGCGCTCGCGCTCGGCACGGGCGGTCAGATGTGCGGTTGCGACATCGCGTGGATCGTCGGCCAGAGCACCAAACTGGTCTCCCACCACCTGCGCAAGCTCAAAGCCGCCAACATCGTGGCCTCCAGCAGGACGGGAAAGCTGGTCATGTATTCGCTCACCGACCGCGGAGCGCACTTGCTCGCGGTGCTGACCGAACCACTGACCCAGAAATCTGCACCAGCGTCCACCTCTGATGCGACTGCGGGAGTCGGCTATGTCTGACGCATGCTGCGGACCCACTCCACCTGCTTCGGCCGACCGGGCGCCTGAGGACGACCGTCCACCGACTCTCTGGAGGGTCCGTGAACTGCAATTCGCCGCTGTCGCCGCGGTCATCCTCGCCGCATCGTGGGCGATCAGCCGCGCGGGGGCGGATACCGTCGCCACCGCCGGCGAGTTGATCGCCGCCGCCGTCGCCGCCGCGACGTTCGTCCCCTCGACCCTGAACAATCTTCGCCGCCGCCGCATCGGTGTCGGGACATTGATGACCATTGCCCTCGTCGGCGCGATCGCGCTGGGACAGATTCCCGAAGCAGCGATGCTGGCAATCCTGTTCTCCATCGCCGAAGGGCTCGAAGCCCACGCAGTGACGAAAACCCGCCGCGGGTTGCGTGCCCTGCTGTCGCTGGTGCCCCCGACCGTGACGGTGCTGCGCGGCGGAACCGAGACGGTCCTAGCGCCCGACGGCGTCGTCATCGGAGACACGATGGTGATGCGGCCCGGCGAGCGGGCCGCGACCGACGGCATCATCGCCCGCGGTTCCACCAATCTCGATCTGTCCGCGATCACCGGGGAATCTGTTCCCATCGAAGCCAATCCAGGCGACGTGGTGCACGCCGGCGCCATCAACGGCGGCGGAGCGATCGAGGTCGCGGTCACCGCTGCGGCGGCCGACAGTTCACTTGCCCGGATCGTGCACATCGTGGAAGAGGCGCAGGATCGTAAAGGGTCCGGCCAGCGTCTCGCAGACCGCATCGCACGCCCCCTGGTGCCCTCGATCATGATTCTGGCCGTTCTCGTCGCCGGGTTCGGCGCTGTTCTGGGGGATCCGATGTTGTGGCTCGAACGAGCGCTGGTGGTGTTGGTCGCTGCATCGCCGTGCGCCCTGGCGATCTCGGTGCCGCTATCGGTGGTAGCGGCGATCGGAGCTGCCAGCCGCAACGGCGCGTTGGTCAAAGGCGGTGCAGCAGTGGAAGAACTCGGCCGCATCCGGGTCGTCGCGCTGGACAAGACCGGCACACTCACCGCAGGAACACCGCCAGTCGTCGACGTCGTCACTGCAGCCGGTGTCACCCGCGACGACGCGCTGGCCGCGGCCGCCGCACTCGAAGCGCGCAGTGAGCATCCACTGGCTGGCGCCATACTCGCCTGCACACCGACGGTCGTTGCTGCCGACGATGTCACTGCCGTGGCCGGGCATGGATTGACCGGGACCATAGACGGCGTTGCGATTCGGCTCGGAAAACCGAGTTGGTTCGACGACGATACTTTCACCGACGATGTCGCGCGGTTGCAGAGCGCCGGCGCCACCGTCGTTATCCTTGACCGCGCCGGAATTCTGATCGCGGCGATCGCGGTCCGCGACGAACTCCGCCCCGAAGCAGCAGAGGCAGTTCGCCAACTCACCGCCCTCGGAATCGACACCGCGATGCTCACCGGCGACAACGCTCTCACCGCGCAGGCCTTGGCCGCAGAAGCCGGCATCACCGAAGTCCACGCCGAATTGCTGCCCGAGGACAAAGCCCGCCTGCTTGCCGAGATCGCCTCCGGCCGAAAGATCGCCATGGTCGGTGACGGAGTCAACGACGCACCAGCGTTGGCGACCGCCGACATCGGCATCGCGATGGGAGCCATGGGGACCGACGTCGCCATCGAAACCGCCGACGTCGCCTTGATGGGTGAGGATCTGCGGCATCTGCCCCAGGTGCTCGCCCACGCTCGGCGGGCTCGGCGGATCATGGTCCAGAACATCGGCCTGTCCATCGCCATCATCGCAATACTTGTTCCGCTGGCCGCGACCGGTGTTCTCGGCCTCACCACCGTGGTGATCATCCACGAACTCGCCGAGGTTCTCGTCATAGCCAACGCCATCCGCGCGGCACGTGCGAAACCACTGGACGAGCATGCCGCCGCGGCGCCTACACCGCTGTCGGGCACGATCCACGTCGCGGTTGCGCCGCCGCCGCACCTCGACGATGCGTGCTGCGCCCCGCAGGTGAATGCTCGAGAGGTGGGGATCCTGCAGCGGCCGAATCTCCTGATCGCCTCCCCGCCAGCAGATTCGTCGAAAGCCTCTGCTGTCGAACAGTCATCGCCATGCTCTCCGGGGTGCGCGTGTTGCGCGCCTGACGATGAGGCCAGCGCACTCGAGCACCGAGCAAGGTGAAGACATGGCTGCGAACGAGACAGCGCGCACGCTTTATGCCCTCGAAATGAAGGCTGCAGCGACCGCGTCGACGAACACCGATCGATGGCATCACCTCGAACGTGCGCACATACTGTCGCAGCCGTACGCCTGGCTGCACACCAAGAATCATGCTGCGATGCTGACAGTCGCTGTGCGAGAGCATGATCGACGTGAGTCGTGGGGCCAATTGATCCGGATCGTGGTGGCAGCACCGGGATCGTGGTCCAAACGGTACCCGGTCGGCAACACCGGGCGGGTCGATGCCGGATTGACCGTGCCGATGCCGATACCCCCCGATCTCGCCGCGGCGGTGCATCCGGGCGACCGGTGAGTGGCATCGGCATCAGTTGAGTCCTGCGTAGGAGTGAAGTCCGGAGACGACCATGTTGATGATGAACAGGTTGAACAGCATCGCAACGAATCCGACGATGTTGATCCACGCCGCTCGGGTATCGCGCCATCCACTGGTGGCCCGGGCGTGCAGGTACGCGGCGTAGACGATCCAGGTGATGAACGAGACCGTTTCCTTCGGATCCCACCCCCAGAATCGCCCCCAGGCGGCCTCGGCCCAGATCGCACCGAGAATGACACCCATCCCGAACAGCGGAAAAGCGAAAATCGTTGTCTGATAGGCCAATCGGTCGAGCGCCCGCGCGGTGGGCAACCGCGCGGCGAATCGGCGCATCCTGCTGTCGGCAGGGCCACTGTCGGACAGTCGAATTCGGATCAAGAACAACACGCTCGCGGCACCGGAAATGAGAAACACCCCACTACCGAGCGAGATGATCGACACGTGCACCGGCAGCCAGTACGACTGTAACGCCGGCACCACCGGCGCCGCATTCGCGTACAGCACGGTTCCGGCGACGAACAACAGAATCAGAGTAGGAACGAGAACGAACAGCCACAGCGTGCGCAGGTGCTTCGAGCGCAAGACGACGAGTCCGACCAGAACTCCGGCCGCGCATGTGACGGAAACGAATTCGTACATGTTCCCCCAGGGCGGCCGACCCGTGGCGACGCCGCGAAGCACGATCGATCCCACATGCAGAATCAATGCGATTATCACCAGTCCCAGACCCATACGCTCGAGTCGTTCGGACGCTGCTCTGCGCGGGGCGGCGACCACCAACCCCGGTGTCGACGATGACGCGGCGGTGACCAACTCCCTCGTCGCGGGCTCGGTTTCGCGAGTCACCGCCGTCCGGGTGGTCGCGAGCTGCGCGATGAACAGGATGGCAGCGAGGAGGTAGACCACGAACGCGGTCTCGAAGGAGACATCGCTCCAGCGGGCGAGAGTGTCATCGATGGGCATCGAGCGGCTCCGTTTCTCTGTCGGTGGTCGTATGTCGGTTGTCGGCCATCAGAATTCGCGCATGCAACATGTCGAATTCGGGTCCCCAGCCGGCGTGGTCGGTCCGCGCGAGACCGCCCATCTCGACGGCAGATGTCCGCTCGCCCGCAGATCGGACGCGGAAGAAGACTCGGCGGCGCTTGATCACCAACGAGATCAGCAAGCCGGTCATCATCGTGACGGCGAAGACGAGCACCCAAGGCTGTGCGGGGTCGTATCCGACCTGAAGGTTCGCGAATTCCTTGGCGCCGTCGAATCGAACATTGGTGCCATCGCTGAGCGTTGTCGATTCACCGGGCCGCAAGTTGACGCGGTCTTGCTTGACCAGCCGGCCCTGATTGATCATCTCCTTGTTCAACGAGAAGATCGATTGAGGGAACCCGGTGTCCAGGCCTGTGTCGCCCTTGTAGATGTCGATCGCGACTGCAGGGTCGAACAGTTCGGGGAACCGTGACGAGAGCAGGGTTCCGTTGAACTGGGCGGTGGGCGCGAAGAGCCCTTCGATGGCGATCTGTCCCCGACGTCGTTCATCGGCCGTGGCATACGTGCCACCGGGTGGGTCGATGCGCAAGGCCCCGCTGCTGAGGAAGGTGGTGGCGTCGTCGGGCCGAAATTGCAGGGCCTCCGTGCGACTCTGCCCGTCGGGGAACGTGACCGTGAATTCGGGCGCGTATCCATGCCCGGTGAGGTAGACGCGTTCGCTGCCCAGTCGCAGGGGCTCGTTGACCTTGAGTTGGAAGTCTCTCCAGGTGTCGGTGGCGATGTCGTCGGCAGACTGATAAGAGATGTTCGAGGTGAACATCGATGCTTGTCCGTTGTCGAGGTAGTCGGCTGTGAAGTCCTTGACCCGGATGCAGAACGGCTCGAGACCGGTCCCGTCGGTGCTGTTTCCAGTTCGGAAGGAGTCGTACACCGCAGGAGAGGTGTTGCAGAAGCCCGGGCCGTTGTCGGCGATGACGATGACCGAACCTTCGTAACCGACGAGCTTTCCGGTGGCGATGGCCGCGAGGAGTCCGATGAGCGAGAAGTGAAAGAGCAGATTCCCCGCCTCCCGGGCGTACCCCTTCTCCGCGGACAGCGTGACGATTCCGTCGGGTTCGGACCGAACGGCCGTTCTCCAGCCTTTCAAGTGGGTCCGGATACCGGCGACGACGTCCGGTGGGCCGCCGGCAAGGTCGCCGGCCTGATACAGCGGAAGCCTGGCCAGATTTCGCGGAGCTCGAACTGGCTGTGCACGAAGTGATTTCGCGTGTTCGAACATCCGCGGTGTGAGGCACCCCATGAGCGAGACGAACAGTAGAACGTAGATGGCGGTGAACCAGAAGCTGCCGAACACGTCGAACAGTTCCACGGTGTCCATCAGCGGTCCGAGGACCGGCCGTGCGGCGATATAGGAGTCGACGGCTTGGGTGTTGAGGTTGCGCTGCGGCAGTAGGGCCCCCGGGATCGCGGCGAGCGCAAGCAGAAACAGCAGAACCAAGGCTGTGTGCATCGAGGTCAGTTGTCGCCAACGATTGCGAAGCAGAGCAACGACTGCGCGAGAGCGTCGCTGTCGGGGAGGGCCCGAGCCTTCGTCCACTGTCACACCTTTCGATCCGCATCTCAACTACTACGCTGCATAGTAGTTGAGAGGTGGATCGGAGCTGGAGTTGGTGTCCTTCGTAGCGAATAGCCGAGCGCAAGAAGAGCACTCGCGGTCGCGATCCACTGCGGGAGGTCCCCGGCGACAGTGGCGGGGGTGAGCCCCGTACCGAGTGTGATCGATGTGACCACTGCCGCCGAGGTGAACAGCTCCGTCTCGCCCGAGATCGACCCACGCGCGTCGATGACGGCGCTGACGCCGCTGGTGGCCGCGACGACGACGGGGCGGCCGTGTTCGACTGCACGCACCCGCGACATCGCGAGCTGTTGATAGGTCATGTTGGTGCGGCCGAACGTGGCGTTGTTGGTGGGCACCGCGATCAGGCTTGCTCCGGCGCGAACGGACTCGGTGAGCAGTGGATCGAAGGCGACCTCGTAGCAGGTCGCGACGGCGAGCCGGACACCGGCGAGGTCTACGACACCGTTGCCGTCACCGGGGATGAAGTTTCCCGCCTGGGCGGCGAACGGAGCGAGAGCAGTGACAAGGGGGCGTAGCGGCAGATACTCCCCGAACGGTACGAGCTGGCGTTTGTCGTGCTCCTGCCCGGGCCCGGTCTCCGGGTCCCATACGATGGACGTGTTCCGGGACGTGCCGTCGTCCTGCTGCAGTACCGCCCCGACGAGGATCGGAACCCCGATCGCCTGTGCTGCCTCATCGATCCGTTGCGCTGCATCGAGATTACGTAGCGGATCGATATCGGAGGAATTTTCCGGCCAGATGACCAGATCCGGTTGGTCCACCCGGCCGGAGCGAACCTCGGCGGCGAGCTCGATCGTGCGTTGTACGTGATTGTCGAGCACAGCCCGCCGTTGGCTGTTGAAATCGAGACCCGATCGGGGCACGTTACCTTGGATCGAGGCGACTGTGATCCGTTCTTGCGCAGCTGGAGCGAAGTACGGTGCCGCTACGGTCACCGCCGCGACGGCGACGGTCGATCCCAGGCACGCCACGCGTCGACCACGACCGGAGACGACGAACAAGGCCATCGCGCTGCCCGTCATGACGACGACGAAGGACAGACCAGGAGCACCGGCCAGTGAGGCGAGGGGAAGAAGGGGGCCATCTGCTTGACCGAATGCGATTCTTCCCCAGGGAAATCCGCCGAAGGGAATGCGAGATCGAATGGCCTCCATGGCAACCCATGCACATGCGATCCAGACGAATCCGAAACGCAAGCGGGACAACCGATCCACTGTTGCCCCGAAGATCGCCACGAACAGCGCCTGGATGGTGGCCAGTGCCAACCACGGCGCTGCGCCGACGTACTCCCCCACCCACGGGAGCAGAGGTAGGAACAGTGCTAGGCCCATGATCATGCCGTAGCACGCGCCCGCGCGGGCGGATTGTCCACGCACGGTCGCCACGAACATCGCGATTGCCACTGGCGCGAGAATCCACACTCCGATCGGCGGGAAACTGGCGTACAAACCCAACCCCGCCGAGGCGGCTGCGGCAAGCCGGATCCCGATACCGAATCCGCGCCTGGAACGTCCGCGACGAGGCTGCTCCGGATCGTGGTCACCGCACGGTGATGGTCCGATCGGTCCCGCATCGGGTGTAACCGTCATCAACGCTTCCTGACATCATCGTTCGCCGCGGAAGCCCCACCGTACATGAACTACTATGACGAATAGTATTTGACGTGTGATAATGCCAGCGGCAACGGCAATGTCGACAACAGTCGAATCTCTCTGATGCACAACCGAAGCGAGGGCCGATGAAACACCACTCCGCCGCGCGGCTGCGCCTGTCGACCTCGGCGCTCGTCGCCATCTTGGTGGTGCTCTCCCTCGGTGCAGGCTCGTGGGCCCGGCGGAGCCTTCCCGGGACTCCGGCCGAACTGGGACCACTGCAACTGCGGCTGACGTTCAACAGCGGGGTGGCCTTCGGCTTGGGCAACGCCTTGCCGCTCTGGGTCGTTACTGCCGTGACCGGCTCGATCACGGCAGGGCTGGCGCTGTACGCCTGGCGCGCCGCCCGGGAGGCCGGACCGGTGACTATGATTGCGCTCGGTTCGATCCTGGCCGGTGCCGTGTCCAATGTGATCGACCGTCTCGTCAACGGAGCGGTCACCGACTACTTTCATACCGGCTGGTGGCCGACGTTCAACCTGCCCGATGTCTACATCACCTGCGGCGTCGCGGCCTTGATCGTGACATCGCTGCTCACACACCCTCAGACCGAGCTCGAGCCCCGTTCCGGCGAGTCGGCAGCCCCCGGCGTCGGCGAATGAACCGGTAGTCGTCGCCGGGAGCTACGACTACCAGTTCATCTCCCGGCAGCGGCCTTCCCCATCGGCGGGCTCCACTTGCAAGGTCGCGTGCTCGAGCCCATAGTCCTCGCCCAGAATTCGCTGCGCCGTAGCGAGCACACTCGGCGATTGCGCACCAGGGGTGATGGTCAGATGCGCCGATGCGACCTCCATTCCGGACGTCAGTGTCCAGATGTGCAGATCGTGCACCTCGTCGACACCGTCGACGCCGCTCAGCGACTTCTCCACTGCAGTGACATCGATGCCGGCAGGGGCATGTTGCAGAAGTATGCGCACCGCGTGGCGGCCCAGACTGAATGCACGAGGCAGGACGAACAACCCGATCGCGACGGCGATCACGGGGTCCGCGTACCGCCAGCCGAGCACGACGGTCACCAGACCACTGATCAGCACTCCGATCGAGCCGAGCATGTCGGCCATGACCTCGAGATAGGCACCCCGAACGTTGAGGCTTTCCTGCGCCCCGCTGCGCAGCAGCACGAACGCGATGACATTCATCGCAAGACCGAGCACCGCGACGATCATCACCGGCACACCAGGCACCTGGGGCGGGTCCGAAATACGCTGTGCGGCTTCGAAGAGAATCCAACCCGCCACACCGAACAGAAGCAGGGCGTTGAACAGTGCTGCGAACACCTCGGCTCGGTACAGGCCAAATGTGCGATCGGAACGCGTCGTTCTCCGTTGTGCGAGCTTGATCGCCACGATTGCCATCAAAATTCCGAACACATCGGTGAACACATGCGCGGAGTCCGACAGCAACGCCAACGAGGACGTGTACAAGCCCACCACGACTTGCGTCACGAGAGTGACCGCCCCCAGGCCGACTGCAATCCACAGTCGTCCTAGATGTCTGCCGGAGGCGCTCGCCGCCGAGTTCGCGTCGATACCGTGGCCGTGTCCATGTCCGTGCCCCATGATCGCCCCTTTCGGATCTGTTCGACGCAACATATTGTGATATGCGCATATATGCAACTAACCGTTTGGTTCATGCTTGCCGGACCGGCCCGGTCGTGTCAACTATGCTGCGTAGTATTTCCCGGTCGGTGAAGCAGGCGCACCCGCCTGCTTCACCGACCGACCACGAAAGGTCCTCTACATGTCCACCGATGCCCAGGAGCGCCGCGGTGCTGTGAATCGACGCACCGGAGCCCAGGTGATCCTGTTGTGCGCTGCCATCGCCGGCATCGTCGCGGCACTACTCGCGGCACTGTCGACCTCGCAGGCCCTGATTCTGTTGGGAATCCCCGATCCCGGGGCACTGACGACGTTCGGGATTCCGGCGCTCACGGCGCTCGGGGAAACATCGGCCGTCGTGGCAGTGGGATCCTTGCTGCTGGCGGCGTTTCTCGTTCCGCCGCAGAGATCGGGAGTGCTCGACATCGACGGCTACGTCGCCGTGCGCGCTGCAGCGAAAGCCTCCGCGGTGTGGGCGGTCTGCGCGGCGCTTCTCGTTCCGTTGACACTCTCGGATGCCTCCGGTCAGCCGGTCGGGGCGATCGCCGGCCAGCCGCTGCAGTTTCTGCGTGCCATCGGCGACGTCGATGTCGCGACCGCTTGGATGTTCACCTCCTTGATCGGGGCAGCAACCGCTGTCGGATGCGCGATAGCATTGCGGCACAACTGGACTCCAGCTCTGCTCACCATGGCGTTGTTCGCGCTGATGCCCCGAGCGGTGAGCGGCCATTCTTCGACCGGCGGTAATCACGACATCGCCACCAACTCGTTGATCCTGCACATTCTCGCGGCAGCTCTATGGGCGGGTGGACTACTCGCGCTACTGGTTCACGCTTTGCGCGGCGGAGGGCACCTCGCACTCGCCACTCGCCGCTACTCCACGATCGCACTGATCGCGTTCGTGACCATGGCCGCATCCGGAGTGATCAACGCCGCCGTCCGGGTGCCGCTGGACTCGCTGTGGGAGTCCACCTACGGAATCCTGGTACTCGCCAAGGTCGCCGCCCTGACCGTCGTCGGCGTCCTGGGGTGGCGTCAACGACGAAACACGGTCGGCGCACTCGCCCTCGACCCAGCCAACCGAAAGCCCCTCATCACCCTGTCCCTGATCGAGGCGCTCGTGTTGGTCACCACGATCGGCCTCGCTGTCGCTCTGGGGCGCACTCCCCCGCCCGCCCCTGAATCGACCGAACTACCCCAAGCCCATGAGGAAGCACTCGGCTTCGTGCTCGACGGCCCGCCCACCGCAGCACGCCTGGCTTTCGAATGGCGATTCGATCTACTGTTCGGCTCGGCAGCAATCCTGCTGGCAACGCTGTACCTGATCGCACTCCGTCGCCGCCGCGCAGCAGGGCTGACATGGCGACGACGATGGACCGCCAGTTGGCTCGCGGGGACCGCGGTGCTGTTGATCGCCACATCGTCCGGCGTCGGTCTCTACAGTCCGGCGATGTTCAGCGTGCACATGGCCGGATTGACCGCAGTGGCGATCGCGACACCGCTGCTACTGGTGATCGGGCGCCCGATCACGCTGGTGGCATCGATCCTGCCGACAGCATCACCCGGCGCTGCTCCCGGACTTCGACGATGGCTGTCAGCAGCGTTCCACAGTCGAACGACCGCGTTCTTGCTCAATCCATGGATCGGTGCAGCGATGCTACTGGGGAGCTTCTATCTGCTGTATTCGGGCGGAGTGTTCGATTTCGTCGCCGATTCGCATGTGGCACACGCGGCGATGAAAGCGTGGTTCCTGATCGTGGGCCTGTTGTTCTTCTGGGGCACCGTCGGGCTCGATCCCACGCCCCGGCCGATCTCCGGGCTGTCCAAGCTGTTGTCCAGCATCCTCGCCTTGGCAGGCTTCGCGTTCTTCCTGGTCTCGCTCATCGACATCGAGACAGCGCTGGGCGGCACCTTCTACAGCGGTCTACGACTGGACTGGAACTCCGATCTACTCGCCGATCAACGACTCGCGGGCAACCTTGCTTGGGGCATCGGCGAACTCCCTCTGTTGGCTGCCGCCGTCCTCGCGGCGGTGCGCTGGTCCGCAGCTGACGAGAACGCAGCACGGCGGCGAGACCAAGCCATCGACGACACCGGTGATGAGGAACTCGACGCCTACAACTCCATGCTGGACGACCTTTCGTCTCGACCGGGTAACGGCTGACTCGCGCACACCCTCCTCGGACGTCTCTCCACGACCGGGGAACATGGCGTCTGACCAGCGCCGATTCCCCATCGCGAGATCCTCGGCGAAAAACTATGCGGAATAGTAGTAGCCTGTCCGTTGACCGTCACCAATTCGTTATCTCCCGCAGGCTTTCAAGTCGCGTGAGCAACCGAGGACTCACCTTTTGGCCCGACACCGCAAACCCGACACCATCGACGACGAGCACTCGTTCGCCGTCCACCGGTCGACCGAACGAGCTGTGCCGGATAGGGGCAAGCTACCCAGTGCCCAGTTCCTCCCGTCGCGCTTCGTGGTCCCGGCATCCACTTCACTGTCGGTCCCAACGGTTCCAGCGCTCGACATCTCGCTCGAACGACGCACACCATGGCTCGACGAGCAGGATGGGGATCCGCCCGCTGCCGCGGAAGGCGTTCCGGAGCTGCACAAGGCGGCGTCAGTCGGACACCACCGCACCGAGGGGCACGGCCGAGTGCGCCGACTCGGTGCACATCGGCGCCGAGTCCCCAAGCCGGGAGGACGCGCCGTCGCGGCCTCTGTGGCAGTCGGTGCGTTTTTGTCCGCAGCTGCCAGTTCACAGGACGCACCGGCCGAGCATGTGGCGCTGAGTGCATCGAGCAGCGACCAGCCGTCCGCCGGCCTGGCCCAGGGCAGTGCCGCTGGGGTGGAACCGGCCCAGATCTTGCAGGTGCCCGATCTCGACGTCGGCAAGCTTGCCCGACGATTTACCGAGCAACTGGCCGAGGGCAGGGCGAGAGAGGTCGAGCGGGCCGCACGCGAGGCCGAGGCGCGCCGTCCCCTGACGTTGGTTCCGGTGTCGGGGACCCTGACCTCGAACTACGGCGCGCGGTGGGGCACGACGCATTACGGTCTCGACATCGCCAACACGATCGGAACTCCGATCGTGTCGGTGACCGACGGTGAGGTCATCGAATCGGGACCGGCGCAGGGGTTCGGGTTGTGGATCCGAGTCAAGCAAGACGACGGCACGATCGGCGTCTATGGCCACATCAACGAAACGCTGGTCACTGCCGGTCAACGAGTGAAAGCCGGCGACCTGATTGCTACGGTAGGAAACCGCGGTCAGTCGACCGGCCCACATCTGCACTACGAGGTGTGGCAACCCGACGGGGTCAAATCCGATCCGATGGCATGGCTATCCGCTCGCGGTGTGGATGTCACCTGATGACGACAAGGGAAAATGTGCGATGAAGAGGCTCGGCGACCTCGAAGCAGAAGTGATGAACGTGCTGTGGGAGTGCACGGAGCCGCAGTCGGTCCACGATCTGCTCGCGCACATGGCAGATCGACAGTTCGCGTACACAACCATCTTGACCGTGGTGACCCATCTCCACGAGAAGGGATGGGTCGAGCGCACCAAGGTCTCGCGCGCCTATATGTACTCACCCGCGCAGACACGTGCGGAAGCGACGTCACAGGCGCTGCGAGAAATTCTGGACACCAGCCACGACTCCGCCGCAGTGCTAATGCATTTCGCGAAGACGGTTACCGACGACGAGCTCCAAGCCCTACGCGGCAGCCTCCCGGACGCCGACCGATGATCGTCGCGCTGGCGCTCGTGCTCGCGGCCGTGCTGTCGGCCCTCACTGGACCACGGTGGCTCGCATCACTCACGCGGACCGTGTCGCCTGTACTTGCTCTGTCTGCGTGGATCGGGACCGTCGCGGGTGTGTTCTTTCTGCTCGGTTCGGCGGTGGTGGTGCTGATATGGCCCGACCATGCTCCCGCGGAAGGATTTGTCGAGCTCGCGGTTCGATGCCTGGGTTCACTGCAACATGCCGTTCAACCATGGGTGGGAGAAGCCGCCGCAGTCGCCGCCGCAGCAGTGTTCGTCGGTGCAACCGTGCGGTTGACGCGTCTGGCCCGACGACAGATCAGAACCCGATCGCAGGTACGCAACCAACACCTGGACGTCCTGGCGATAGTGGCTCGTCGACAAGCCGGTCCGGATCCGGTCATGTGGCTCGATCATCCCCTGCCCCTGGCCTACAGCATCGACGGACGACCCGGATATATCGTGGCCACCGCCGGCTTGGCCGAGCGTCTCGACTCCGAACAGCAACGGGCAGTCCTGCTGCATGAGCGCGCGCACCTGCGCGGCCGACACCACCGCATCGTCACGCTCTGTGAGATCTTGGCCGCAGCGTTCCCGCGGGTTCCCTTGTTCGCTGCTGCACCGGCGGCGGTCCGTATGCTCGTCGAACTCGCCGCAGACCGGGCTGCAGCCGACGGAACCAGCCCCGAGGCGGTGCGCGCGGCACTGTCGAGGGTCTGCGGATCCGACTCCGACTCCCCCCGGCCGGACTGGGCGTTGGGCGTTTTCAGCGAGTCGACCACCGAACGGCTGCGGCAACTCGACGGAAAGTCGGAACCCGGCACACGACGTCGCGCGGGTGCCATCACAGCGATCGCGATGCTTCCACTGCTCGCACCCACCGCCTTGGCCGTGATCTCCCTCAGTGCCGTATCCGCCCTGGCGTGCATCACGTTTCAGACCTGACCCTAAATACTATGCAGCATAGTATTTAGGTTATTCTGGCGAGCGCGTTCCTTTTCGTGTTCGACAGAAGGTGGTTTCCATGACGGCGCTGACATCTCCTCCCGCTGCGCCAGCGGTGCGGCCCTACCCTCCGCGTCGAGCACGTAAGGGCTCGTTCCTCTACACGATGATCACCACCACCGACCCGAAAGTCATCGGGGTGATGTATCTGGTGACCTCGTTCGGCTTCTTCCTCGTCGGCGGACTGATGGCCCTGATCATGCGGTCCGAACTCGCCGTTCCTGGTATGCAGTTCTTGTCCAACGAGCAGTACAACCAGCTGTTCACCATGCACGGGACGATCATGTTGCTCCTCTACGCAACGCCGATCGTCTTCGGATTCGGCAACTACATTCTGCCGCTGCAAATCGGTGCGCCGGACGTCGCCTTTCCGCGACTGAATGCCTTCAGTTACTGGCTCTACCTCAGTGGCGCTCTGGTCACCACCGCAGGGTTCATCACTCCCGGCGGCGCGGCGGACTTCGGCTGGACCGCCTACACGCCGCTCAGCAGCGCCATCTACTCCCCCGGTATCGGCGCGGACCTGTGGATCGTCGGCTTGCTCGTTGCCGGACTGGGCACCATCTTGGGTGGGGTCAACATGATCACCACGATCGTGTGTCTGCGTGCCCCGGGCATGACCATGTTCCGCATGCCGGTCTTCACCTGGAACATTCTGGTGACGTCCATCCTCATCCTGCTGGCATTCCCGCTGTTGACGGCGGCCCTGTTCGGGCTGCTCGCCGACCGCAAGCTCGGCACCCACATCTTTGATCCCGCGAACGGCGGGGCGCTGCTGTGGCAGCATCTGTTCTGGTTCTTCGGCCACCCCGAGGTCTACATCATCGCGCTCCCGTTCTTCGGTATCGTCTCGGAAATCTTCCCGGTCTTCAGCCGTAAACCGATCTTCGGCTACAAGGGCCTGATCTACGCCACCCTCGGTATCGCAGCACTGTCCATCGCGGTGTGGGCACACCACATGTATGCCACCGGAGCAGTGCTCCTACCCTTCTTCTCCTTCATGACGTTCTTGATCGCCGTTCCGACGGGAGTGAAAATCTTCAACTGGATCGGCACCATGTGGCGCGGACAGGTCACCCTCGAATCTCCGATGCTCTTCTCCATCGGCTTCCTCATCACCTTCGTCTTCGGCGGACTCTCCGGCGTGTTGCTGGCGAGCCCCCCGATCGACTTCAACGTCACCGACACCTACTTCGTCGTGGCCCATTTCCATTACGTCGTCTTCGGCACGGTCGTGTTCGCCACCTACGCAGGCATCTACTTCTGGTTCCCCAAGATGACCGGCCGGATGCTCGACGAACGCCTCGGCAAATGGCATTTCTGGCTCACCTTCCTCGGTTTCCACGCAACCTTCCTCGTCCAGCACTGGCTCGGCGCGCAAGGCATGCCTCGGCGCTACGCCGACTACATCCCCTCCGACGGCTTCACCACGTTGAACCAGATTTCCACAGTCGGATCGTTCATCCTCGGAGCTTCGACGCTGCCGTTCATCTGGAACGTGTTCAAGAGCTACCGCTACGGTGAGGTCGTCACCGTCGACGATCCGTGGGGCTTCGGTAACTCGTTGGAATGGGCGACGAGCTGTCCGCCGCCGCGGCACAACTTCACCGAGATCCCTCGCATTCGCTCCGAGCGACCTGCGTTCGAGCTGCACTACCCGCACATGGTGGAAAAAATACGGGCCGAGCAGCACGTTGGTGGCCCACACCCGGATTCGATCGCACCGTCGGAAGTGATCACTGAATCCATTGCAGGAAAAGATGATTCCGACCCGCCGAGCTCGCTCCGCTGACGCGGAACCGACTGCAGTCCAGCCCATCTCATACAGAAAGCATTCACGTGAAACGACTGTTCTTGATCGCTGTAATGATGTGCGGCGCAGCGCTTGTCGGCGCGTCCCCAGCGGCGGCGCATAGTGAGTTGGTCAGCTCGGATCCACCTGCCGACGTCACGCTCGAATTCGCGCCGATCGGTGTGGGATTGGTGTTCAACCAGAACATCAACGAATCCTTCGCAACCATCACCCTGGTCGGTCCGGACGAGCAGCAATGGTCGCAGGGCTCGACAACCGTCGACGGACCCGATGTCACCATTTCCGTCAAAGACGGACTTCCCAATGGCGACTACACCGTCGGGTATCGCGTGACGTCGGCCGACGGGCACCCCATCACCGGGTCGTACGGATTCTCGGTCGACGTCGCCGCGACCACCGCAGTCGATCAGAACGCCGCATCACCGGAATCGTCCGCTGCTGGAGCCGTGACCACGACGACACCGTCTTCAGTGCCTGCGTACGATCCGGCCGATCCCTCGGCCAGCGAGGGCGAGCGGCCACCGAAGCAGAACACGATGATGCTGCTGTCGATCGTCGCCATCGCCGTCCTGCTCCTCGGCGCCATCGCACTGGCATTGGTGTTCCGGGCGAAGAACAAGCAGTGATGCCCGGGCGATGAACCGTGCAGTAGTCGACACGCCGACAGCGCCGCCCACCCTCTCGGCACTGCTGAGCTGGGATATCCCGCCTCTTCCTGTTCTGCCGATCACCGGCATCGTCATGGCAGCGTTGTACTGCTGGGGACTGCACCGAGTCCGGAAGAAGAGCATCTACTGGTCACCGTGGCGCAGTGCCAGCTTCCTTCTCGGTTGCCTGTTTCTCGTACTGGTCACCGGACTACAGGTCGAGCGCTACGGCTACAGCATGTTCAGCGTCTTCATGTTCCAGCACCTGACATTGTCGATGACGATCCCACCGCTACTGGTCCTGGGCTCACCTGGGCGGATGCTGTTGCGCGCCACATCGCATCACGGGTGTGGACGCTGGATCCTGGTCGCAGCGCTGACCGGTTTGCGCAGTCGAGCCGGCAGGATCGCACTGCACCCAGGGGTGACGATCCCGCTGTTTCTGTTCAGCTACTACGGGCTGTATCTGTCCTCGATCTTCGACGGTCTGGCTGTGACCGTGATCGGTCACGTGTCGATGGAGGTCTTCTTCTTCGCCAGCGGGCTGCTGTTCATCATTCCGATCCTCGCAGTAGGACCCCTGCCGGTCCGCCAGACGAACCTGGGCCGCATGTTCGACCTCTTCGTCGAAATGCCGCTGCACGTCTTCTTCGGAGTCATATTGATGATGACCAGTACACCGATGTTGTCGACGTTCGCCTCCCCGCCGCCGGAATGGGGCGTGGACCCGGTCGACGATCAAAAACTCGCCGGAGCTCTCGCCTGGTCGTACGGAGAGCCGGTCGCACTGCTGGTCGTTCTAATCTTTTGCATCCGGTGGAATCGCGACGAGAAAGATCAGTCGGCTCTCGCGGATCGTCAGGCGGAAGAGGACGGCTACAGCGAACTCAATGCCTACAACGAGTTCTTGAAGACCATCGGCACCGATACCCGCCGGCACCGGTAACCACTATCGGCTGCCAGTGCCAGTGCTTCACCAAAGTACCCGCCACCCGCGCACTCATTGCGCGAGCCGACCAGCGCCGATCTGGGCGCCCCGGTCCCGGAGCCACGACTCCGGGTCGACCTTCTGCCCGCCGGGCGAGGTCGACTCGAAATGCAGGTGCGGTCCGGTCGAATTGCCTCGGTTGCCCACCTGCGCGATCTGCTGGCCCTTAACCACTCGCTGACCGACGGTCACCGAGTTGCCGTCGTTGTGCCCATACGTGGTGATCGACCCGTCGTCGTGTCGAATCCGAACCCACAGCCCGAATCCCTGCGCCGGACCGGCGCTGATCACCGTGCCGTCGGCCGCAGCGACGATAGGGGCGCCCAGGGAGTCGGCGATGTCGACACCGCCGTGCTGTGCGCCGGCACGCGTCCCGAAACTCGAAGTAACGATACCGCTGCTGGGCGCGGCGGCTGTCGCTGATCGCGTTGGTCCAGGTATGGGGGTTGCTTCGATGTCCGGGCGCGGGGCCGGTGCGTCGATCTCGGGCGGGGGCTGCGTAAGACGGGAATCGAGCGAATCCGGTTCGCCGGCAGCTGAATCGGATGTCGATGTCTCATCGGGGCCTTGCTCCGGCGCATGCGGCAGGGCGGGGTCCAGGAGGTCGACCTGTAGCGAGGACAGGACACGTAGCCCCAGCAATGGATCCATCCTGGTCAACGGAGTCAGACATGAGACTGTCTGCGCCGAACCGCCCGCTGCTCCCGTGGCAAGCACGTCGACGACACAACGTAACGTCTCCGCCAAAGGGTCTGAGGCGTCGTCGATGACTCCGCTGCTGCGGGCCGCTTCCACACTCGCCCACGCGAAGTTCGTCAACTCGGACAATGCGATCGGATCGGTGCCCACTTGGGCCGCGCGGTCGGCAAGGCGTATCAATCTTCCGACAGAATCGACAGCCGGTTGGTCCACCGTCGCCGCGTCGACGTTCGATGGTGTGGCGATGGCCGTCGGTGCGAGCGTGAACGCCGCCGCGACCACCATGGCGGCGATCGAGCTCGATCGCGTTCTGCGGGAGCATTTTCCGGCTACGGGCGTCGATGGCGATTCGGAGGGGGTCATGTCTGACCTTTCATGGCGGGAATGTGTATGTAGCACTGCGGTACTGCCTGCCTGTTTCTGAGTACCGGTTGACGCGGCCGGGCTTAGTTTTCTGAGAGCGGCGCGACCCTGTGCGAAGCCATCAGGGTGTCGATCTGATCGATCTCGGCAGTTTGCGTAGAGGCGATCGTCTGCGCGAAGGCAGCAACGACGGGTACCGACGCATTGTCGGCACCGAACCTCGCCATCGGGATCCCGCCCTGATGGTGGCGGCGCAGCAATTGGAGGTACGTTCCGTCGAATTCTTCTCCGTTCATACCCCCCAATGCCTGCAGCTCCGACGAGCTCGCCATTCCCGGCATCGACATCGACGCCCGCCCGTCCATCCCCATGGACATATCGTGGCCGGTCATCGACTCGTCCTCGGCCATCCACATCATCGGCGGAGCAGTCGGCACCGCCGATTTACCCCACATCGCCAACCAGCCCTGCATCGTGCCGACTTGGCTCTGCTGTGATGTCAGTACGTCGTACGCGAGGGTCCGCACAACCGGATCGGAGGAACGATCCAACGCCATAGCGGAGATTTCGATCGCCTGATTGTGATGCACCGACATGTCCTGCGCGAAGCCGACTTCGAGAGATTCTGGCGCAGGAGACTCGACGCCTGTGCCCGACGGAGACACCAGAACGCCGATCAGCACCCCCGCCAGCACTAGCGCGATGCCAACCAGAGCAACGAGAACCTGACGCCGCCCGGGTGCACGGGCCGTTTGCCGTGCAGAATCCGTATCGCCGGTGCTCATCGGCCACTTCCGTCCATCGCTGGCGTCTCATAAGAGACGGGATCGTCGAGCGGAACCGCATCGGGGCCGGGTGTGGTCGAGTCGAACTGCGGCGGATTCTCGGGATCGAACGCACCGGAGATGGTCGAGCAGCTCGCGCCGTTCTCCGGATGGGTCGATGGGTTCTGTCGCAGCGCCGCAATGAACTGAGTGATGCGCGGGTCGGACACGGAGTCGAGTTCGAGTGTGTGCCCCCGTGATTGAAGCGTGATCGGTGCCCGTAGGTCGGGGTAAGGAGACATGAACATGTACGGCTCACCCTCCACACGTGCGGTGAGTGCATCGATGTCGTCTGCCGATACACGGTTGGGGTCGTAGGTCACCCATACCGCGCCGTGTTCGAGTGCATGAACTGCGTTCTCGTTGCGTAGAGCTACCGGGTAGACGACGCCCGTACATGTCGCCCACGTCGAATCATGGGGGCCACCGAAGGGTGGACTTTGGTCGTAGGCGACGCGTTGGTTAGCCGCGACATGCCGCGCTGCTGCGTACTCGATCTCGACTACCCCTTCGATCCCCTGCGCAGGATCTGGATCCTCGGCGGTCGGCGCGAACCGCTGCGCCTGGTTGCGGTCGATGATGCGTGGGGTCAGATTGAATCCGATCAAGCCTATGAGCAGCACTATCACGAAAGTGGCGCCTACGATCGACCACGGCACTCGGCTACCTCCAGGAACCCCGCGGTGCGGCGCCCTAGCACCAGTACGGCCCCGGGTCGGCCTCGACTTACGCATCCACTCCTCCTTGTAAATACTATGAAGCATAGTATTTGCATTCGACAGTAGCTCATCCCCACGAGAGGTCGCCCCGAACCGATGCCGTTGTTCCGCAAACCCGCCACCGTCAAAGGGCTGTTGGTATTCCACGTCTTGGCCTACAACGGCGCTCGACTGCTGTTGGTGTGCGCCACCGCAGGCATCGTCCTGGCTATCAGGGCCGCAGCGGATCTGGCGATCCCCTTGCCCGCGGTGCTGTTCATCGCGCTCGCAGCCAGCCTTCCGTTCTCGGCGTTCGCGTTCAGAAAGCTCCGCCGTACCATCAACGCGGACATCGACGCCGTCGACCGCATGCGTGCAGAAGCACTGAAGAGTCCGGCCTCACGCCCGTCAGCGCGGTGCTCCTCCCGTCGAGGTAATCAATCGCACGTGAAGTGAAAGCGGGTGGGCCTGCCTTTTCTCCAACGATCTTGGTGGGGGTAGTTACCAAATGGTCGAGATGCGATGAAGACAAGCCCCGCCGATAAGTTGGTTATATGTCAGGGGCGGCTCGTCAGGACTTCCCGACGAACAGACTGCAAGCCACGTCAGAGTTCGGTGTCGTCGCCGAGCAGATCGAGGGTGCGCTGCAGGAGCGCTTCGATGCGGTCTTCGACGTCGTCGACGAGTTCGGGCACATCGGCCAGAGCGGCGTGCGCGCGGCGGCGGGCGTCGACGCCGGCTTTGTAGTATTCCGCGCCCAACGGTGCCGAGACCGCTTCCGGCGCAGTCGCACTCGGGACACTGTCGTCGTACTCGCGCGGCCTTGAGAGGCGACGCGGAGGGACATGCTGCGGCGGAATCCCGGTGCGGTGAGCATCGAGCACCGCCCCGATCGCGGCCGCAGTCATCGCTGTCGCAGGAAACGGCAGGTGGCCCCACCGGTCGATCGGCAGAGCGATCGGACCAGGCCGATCATGCAAGTCGCTCAAGTCGGGAAAAGTGTTGGCCTGCAGATGATCTACGAGCAAGGCCGTCGAGGGGTACCGATCCGAGAACTGCAGGACGATGCGCCAGCGTTCCCATATCTCAGACGGTGTACTCCCCGACGCTTCGTCGGCGTCGATACGGATCTGGTGGCTACCGCCGATCCACAAACCGTCGTCGTCGGCGCTGATATCGAACCGGTCGAGGTCCGCAATCGCTTTGTGCGAGAGTCCGACTCCGGACAGCATGAGCAGAACCGCATCTCGGCGCCCGAACAATGCTGCCGCCGACCCCTCTGTGGCGAGCGCGGTCGCCAAGGTCATGTAATGGCGGGCTCGGTGACGCGTCCTCTCGGCTCGTGCGGAGTCCAGAGCCAGGCGAAAAGAGGTGGTCCGCCCCGGCGGTGGATGACCGGTATCGAGGTGGCCTCGGTTGATCGCAGAGACACGTCAGATCTGCACCGAATCACTCGCCGGATTGTCGCCGAGAAACTCCGCAAGGGTCAAAGGCGATGCAGGCAACGCTGCAACCTCGGCGGCGACGCACCAGTCGGCGAACAGCAACCACTCGTACCGATATCGACTCGTCGACGTCGCAGTTGATCTCGGCTGCACGACTGCGACGCTACCGCCGCCCACCGACGTCAACCGTCACGCTCGTCGTCGGTACCGAACTTTCCCATCGCGACAGCCCAGTTCAACTCCGCCGCAGCCTGGACGATCGCCGCCGCTTCCAACGGGCTGCAGGTGCCGTCCTCGACCACCGCGACCACATCTTCCAGGCGCCGACACAGCGCCGCGATGTCCGCACCAGGGGAAGGCTTTGGCATCGGGTCGACAGATCGCAGCAAGGGCCCGGGTGTTGCGGAAGGTGATTCGATGACATCGACTGGCTCTGCGTCGTCGACCTGCTCTACCTCAGCGCTGTCCATCACTGTCGGGTCGCGGTAACCGATCTGGCGTTCGGCCACTTCGTCCTCGGTCTCGGGGCGGTAGTTGCGGGCATTGCCGCCCACGACTGTGCGTTGCCCTTTGCTCAATGCCACGAAGGTGGCGCGGCCGGCGTCTGGATCACCGCTGACACGAAACACCGCCGACGGCATCGACAGCTTGCGGACGATCATGCCGTCTTCGAGCCCGTTCGGGTTGCGGCGAGTCCATGCCACCTCGTCCCTCCGTTTCTCCGGTCGCTCGAGTCCAGAATCGCACACGAGGTGACACCGGAGTCGCATGAAATTGTCGACGTTGAGCCGCGACAGGCATCGTTCCCACGAATGAACACAGTGACCGCGTAAGCGACAGTCCACTTCGCAACGCGTTCGTTCACCTGCAACACAATATGCACCGTTGTTGTTGCCAAGCCTGCGAGCCGCGAACCGGATCCGACTACACCTCGGATGGTCGGCGCTACTGCGCGCCCAAAGCGCAGTTACCGCACCGTCAAGCAAAATTGACGACAAAGTTCAGGTTGGGTATTACTGAGGCTGAAGCTGCTTCTGAGCGCTTTTGCCTACGCGTTGACAAACAGCCCGTGTCTGGCGCGTGATCATGGGTTCGTGCGCGAATTCGCACTACCCTCGCGAGTCGGGGATCAACCGCGAGCTTTACGAACCTCTTCACGAGGATTGCGCACTGTGACGGAGGTACCGCTGGCTGGCGTTGCTGTTGTTACCCAGCGTCCGGCAGTGGCAGACCGATTCGTGACGGATCGACCGCCTACGTCTGTTGTGCGCTTCGCCGACGTCTTAGAGACGAAACGACCCGTGACAGCACTGCGACGTACGGCACCTGTTACTCGATAGACGCCGTTCCCAAGGTCCTGGTATGTACTGCGGTCGCGTTTCATCGTGTACCCCTTCCACCTCACACACTACCCCTGCCACTGCCCTTCAAAGCCGATATAGCCCAGGCGTTCGCTCCAGGCGTTCGCAATGTTCTGCAGTGCTTCGCCCCATATGGTCGCAGTTGGGGCCAGATCAGCCGTCGGGTTTGGTAGTCCAAGTGTCAGGACTGCAGACGCGACCGCTGGCAGCTCTGGATGCGGTACGGAGATAGGCAGAGCCAGCACCGATCGCCAACGCCGGGTCCCGCCTCCGTCTAGGTCTTGATGCAGCATTTCCTCCCCTCCCAGGGCACGACCTGCAATCCATTGGCTGTCATGTCCGGTTTCGATTCGGCGCAACGCAGCGATACTGCGGTAGACCCGGTCGTGCGCGGCCCATCTCACAAGTCCGCCGGTCCCATCAGCTAGCCACAACGTCACGTTCAGTCGGGTGACGTTCAGCTCTCGACTCATGATCTCCGCGTCGGCATCTAGCAAGTCAACGTAAGTCGTTTGGAGTTCGGCGAACTGGCGACTGTGGGCATTCCAGATCGTGCGCGAACGCTCCTGCGGAGCTAAGTAATTGGCGCCATGCACATGGTGCAGCTCGCGGATAATCTGCGCCGCATCAGCGTGGTCTTCGAGAAGAACGGGTTTGATGCCTATGGCAGTCCATTGGTTTGCCAAAGCATCCTTGGCTGCTTCGAACTGCGCCTTCGTCATCTTGAAGCCCTGCCGGGCAAGCAAGACCAACGCCTCACGATCGGAGGGCTTGCTTGGAAGTGCTGAATGCAGCCAATGACGTACATCAGGGTCCCGATAGGACGTACCGGCGATAACCAAGGCCCCACGTGTCACGGCCGCGCGAATATACGAGGCTTGCCATGCGGAGTCGTCTGCGATGACGTCGTAGAACTCTGAAAGAGTGAGGATGACTTGGTCAGTAGCTTCTCGACGTATAACACCATGCAGGTGTTGCACTGTGAAGTCGGCATCTTCCACGGTAGATCCTGACGACGACGAACGAACAACGGCGCTCGTCTCTCGCTCGATTGCTTTCTCAAGGAGCGTGTCGAAATTAAGAGTAACGAGGTCGGTGCTTGGGGCAGCAGGATCAAGCAGATGGCCCACTGCAGCAAGATGTAGGGGTGATGGTTCCTCGTCTTCGACTTCTGCATACAGAGCTCCACGGAGGACTTGTGGCCATCGCGTACCCGCCGCGGCTTTCGCAGCCTCGACGACCAGCATGGGGTCCTGTCGCTCCATGAGCAAGGTCGCGATCTCAGAGTCCGTGACTGCTCCACTACTGACCAGCAGGCGGCTGGCAAACGTATCCCAGTCGGGAAGCCCCGACGACGTGGAGGCGCCGGCCCCCAGCAGGATCGTGAGGTGGTCCCTTACCCCGGAAGCACGAAACTGGCCCATGGTCTCAGCTGAAAGATCGACGGCACTCACGGCCTTAGAATTCCACAGCGTCAACGGCGGCCGAGAACGGGATTAAAGACCTGCTGACCGTATGCCGAGAGAAGTGAACGTAGCCTCCTCCTTCAGGCGTTGACGATGGCGCCCACTCAAGGTTCGAGCCGCGAGCGAGAGTGTCGGAGTCGATTGGATTGGCCAGGCCGCAGACGCTCGCTAACTGCGACAGGGTCTACATCGACTACCTGCATATGTAACTTATTGAAGACATGCGGCAGTGTAGGCAACCAGGTCAACGCTGTTCAACACGAACGAGGTCCTCCGATGAGCGTGTCCCCGCCGGACTGGGCAGCCCTTTACCTGAAATACCGGGACTCGATGTATCGGGTGGCGGTCAGTGTTCTCCGTCCGTTCGGACGTGAAGTTGAAGCGGAAGACGTCGTCATGTCGGCGATGGAGTCTTTGATGAAGTCTCCGCCTTCGAATGTGCAGACCTGGGAAGCGCTGATGATCTCGACGACCAAGCGCCGGGCCCTCGATCACGTGCGATCGGCCGCCGTCCGGCACGGTAGTCCGTTAACACCCGAGGATCAGCTGGAACAGGCAGACAGTGTCGACGTAGCGACCTCCGTTGCCGAATTCGTCGACCTCCAGCGCTCGGGCGCCTTGCTGTGGGACAAACTTTCGCTCCTCAGCGAACAAGAACGCAAGGTTGCGTGGGAGTACATCGCCCTGCAACGACCGCGTGAGAGGTTGGCTGCCGAGCTTGAGGTCTCACCTGCACGGATAAGCCAGATCGCCAAGAAAGTAACGACCAAACTACGAGAAGCACTAGACGAAGACGGTGATCGAAGTGAACGGTGACTCCAAGAGCAGGAGGTTCGATGCCCTTCTTGAAGCGTACCTAGACACTGGTGTTACTTCTGGCTTCGAAAACGCGAGCGATGACGAGCGTCGCGAGCTAGATGCGGTACGCCGGGTGGTGGAGGCTCTCCGAGATCGCGCATATGCCGTCCCGGCGTTGGACAACGATCCTGTGGCGCAAATGCTCGGTTTAGTACCCAAAGCTTCGAAGACGCTGAATCCGGTTAAATTGCAGGCAGCAATGAAATCGACAGGAATGAAAGCGAGCGAGATCGCTTCCAGGCTTGCAAGTAGTGAGTGGGAGGTTTCCACTCGCGATGTTTTCAATTGGTCTGCAAAAAATGCGTCTATGGTTCCCCCTGCACTGATTGACGCTATAGCAAAGGTACTTGCAGTTACACCAGACAGTCTAGTGGACGTTTCCGCAAGAGAGTCAGTTTCGCTACGAAACGCCGAACTCGGCAATGACCCCCTGTTTGCAAATCTGGCCGTACGGTGGGCAAAGATAAAGCGGGTTACTGAAGATGTGGCAGCAGCGATGCTACTGAGCCGTCTGGACGCGACTGTATACAGAGGGGAAACTCCTCCCAACGAACTCCTCTTGCGGTCGCTAGAAGCGCTTGTATCCGCAAGCGAAAAAAAGAGTGTTCAAGATGAGAGTTGAGGATTGCGTGCGTCTGGCGGTCAAGCAGCTTCAGTCAGGTGTTGCTGCTCGGTTCGCCAGTTCGCCTATTGCCACCCTTGAAGAGGAAATCGGTCTAACAATAAAGGCTGTGGACCACCTTTCGGAAAGCAGAAGCGAAGGGGGCCTGTGCGACGGGATGTCATTTCTCAGTGACGATATAATTCTTTATCGAAACACAGGCGATCGGCGACAAAACTTCACGCTGGCTCACGAACTGGGCCACTGGCTGGTTGACCAGATAGACGAAATTTACGATTGGCTGGCTGAACAAGACGAAGCGGCAAAAATTCTAGAGACACTCTGCGACCGAATCGCTCAAGAACTGCTTATACCCAACAGCATTGTTGTGAGTTCTCTGAGGGGGAATGCCATCTCTGCTCAAGGTCTCGTCGACCTGATCGCGGCGACCCACGCGAGCCGTCCCGCATGTGCTATTGCGTTGTCTGCGCGGCTGCCGCACGCTGGTGCCGTTGTGATTATCGACCGAACCAAACAGACAGTCATTTTCTCAAGCGTAAGACCCGACCCTGAACAGGGATGGCCGTCCGGAGTCCCATGGACCGGACAGGCCATTCCGCCTGGCCACCCGCTGGCCGGGCTGGCCGACAATGGGTTGCTTCGACGACGAAGTTATTGGCTTACCCCCTGGGGGATTCGTCACGAGTACTATGTTGACGCGGTATCTGACGGACGCTACATCTTCGCAGTGTTTGCCGTACACGATCTATGGGGTGCTGAGACGCTCCACTTTGATGACCGTCAGGTATACGACGAGCGGCCAACGGGCGAAATCCACTGCTGTAATAAAGCAAGAACGGTTCGTGGTTACCCGTGTGACGAATGTGGCCGTCAGTTTTGCCCAGTCTGTGAACGATGCCTATGTGATCAACGTGCAGCACGTGAGATCGCATGTGCTGGTTGCTTCACGCTATTTCACTCGAACCTCATCGTCGATGGGCTGTGCATCGACTGCCGCGAGTAGTTGGGAGCTAACTCGCGAGCTGGGTGTGCCGACTACTAGGTGTTGGGCACGAAAGGTGTCTAATCGGCCGGATGAGTTGAGTCCGACCGCTGTCTGTGACGCCAAAGCCGTTACAGCTCCGAGGGATAAGGAGATCCCATGGCTAAGGGCAAGGGTTCCGGAGGGCATGCGCGCAGTGCCATCACTGGTCGGTACATAAGCAAGGCTGCTGCAGCCAGACATCCACGCACATCGGTAGTGGAATCGAGCGGCAACAACAGCACCATCAAGGCGCACCGTAGCGCAGTGACCGGCCGTTACGTCACGTCGCGCCAAGCGCAGAATTCGCCAAAGACGACTGTTACTGAGAACGGTTGACCCGAAGGCAGTTCGTGGTGCCCGAATTAGTCGGCCATCACGGACTGCCTTATGTCGATAGACAAGCGCACCTCGCAGATTGGACGGCCAGTGGCAGTACATTGGGTGAACTACGACCTCAATAGGACAGGTCAGAACTACGAGAAGCTCATCGCGTACCTCAAGTCACACGATTCATGGGCAAAACCGTTGGCAAGTAGCTTCTTTATCAAAACCAACCTCACAGTCGCGGAGTTGCGCGATGCCATCAAACAACATGTCGATGCTAACGATAGCGTCGTTGTTGTAAACGTCGATGGCCAAGGATGGGGAACGTACGGCGTCGATAAAAAAGTTAGCGACTGGATGCACGCCAGTATCTAGAGGGATGAGTGCACCAGCAGGGCGTCTCACCGATACCTATTGTGCACGGTCTTTCGAAGGGATTTCGGCTCAGTTGGCCCGTCAGAGACCGATGTCGGTGACGGCGTTACCGACCAAGGGCGCGTGCTCGCGGCGGTACACCTCGACGGAGTCGAGGCGGGTGTGGCCGGTCTGTCGGGCGATCGCGGTGCTGTCGGCGCCGTTGCGGGTGCCTTGGGTGACGAACCCGGCCCGCAGGGAATGACCGCCGAGCTTGGTCAGCGCGGTGGGGTCGTAGCCGGCGTGTTCGGCTCGGCGACGGATCGTCTTGTGAATCGCGGCCCCGGACAGCGGGGTGGCGCCGAGGTTGCCGTTCTGGGCGATGGCACGCAGCAGGGGCGCCCGGGCGGCGGTACGGGGCACTCCCCCACGGCACACATGTCCTGCGAACGGTTCGCGTTTGCGCAACAACCGGATCACCGATGGTCGGCCACCGGCGTCGAAGGCTGAGACGACCTGCACCCACCGGACGTAGGCGCAGGGTGGGCACGTCTCGTGAGAATCGGTATACGGCAGCGCTTTCACAACTCCCCTGCCCTCTTGGTCGGTCTTCGACTTCCGCAGTCGGACGTGAATGCCGTCGAGGCGGTGCAGCGTGACGTCGCCGCAGACCAGGTCTGAGAGTTCGCTGCGGCGGAAGGCGCCAGCGAACCCGAGCAGCAGGATCGCCGAGTCCCGGCGTTCGAGGACGTCGTCGGCCCAGCCGCGGCTCCGGTCTCGCGCGGTCCCGACGAGGACGCGGATGTCGTCGACCAACAGCGGAACCCGCGGTGTGCGGGGCCGGTCCCCCGCCGTCGCGTACTCCCGGCGAATCCCGGACAGGGTCGCGGTCACCAGCTCGTGCGCGGTCGGTGACAGATGTCCGGTGGTGCGGTGCTGGTGATTGATCGCCGCGATCCAGGTCCCGAACGTGGCGGCGGCGTAGGCTCGCTCCCCCGTTTCGGTTCGGGTGTCGGCCGCGTCGACGAGGTAGGCGGCGACGGCGACCGGGTGCGCCGGCAACGCGACATGTCCTTCCCGTTCGCACCAGCCGGCGAAGCGCCGCCACCCGGCTGCGTAGGTCCGCCGGGTGCCCTCCGATCGGGAGGATTCCACCGCCTTCGCGATCCGCTTGGCGACGGCGGGCGGGATCTCGGGTTCCACAGCCGTCGATGACGGCGCTGGAGTGCCTGCCGCTGGGTGGAAGTCCATATCGGCAGCCTAGCGTAGGTCTCCGACAGGTCCGCGGAGCGAAAACTGTGCTGAACTGGCGTTTCGACGCAGCTGGTGCGGAAAATGCAATTTACGTAGTCGACATCCACAAAATAGGAAGTGACTGGATCAGATGGCAACAGAGGGTAAGAAACGCGACGTTAGTTGAGATTTCCCACCAAAATGTCATCGACCTGACCTGGGACACGTCAATTGTTCTCAGCGTTAGGCCGCACGGAATGTCTGCGGAGCGCGCGCAGATGGTGCCCGTTGAGCTGCGGAGATGTAAGAGGGGGCTCGGAACCGGTCAACATGTCGTGTCTCTTGTTTCCCGGACGGACTGCTAGGTGGGGCGCATGGTCGTGCAGGACCTGCTCGCGCACGGCCGGGATCATGCCGCAGGATGTCGGACGGCATCGGTCATCATCGGCGCACTGATCTTTTCGGCACGACCGCGATCTGCAGCCTGGCGTCCGTGGTGTTCATCCACGAGGCCGCAGAGCTGATCGTTATCGTAAATGCCAGCCGGGCCGGTCGAAGAGAGACGCTCAATGACCGGAAAGCCGGTGCCCCGCAGCGTGGTGCCGGTGCACCTGGCGATCGCAGCTTTACCCATCGTTGACGACGCAGGCTGTGCGCCTGCAGCCGAAGGCAGGTTCAGTCACACCTGCGTTGTCGGTGCAACCGTTCAGTTTTGCTGACGGCTCCCCGACCGAGTCAACCGCTACGAACGACAGCGACGAAGGATGTACCGGCTGGCGCCCTGCTTCGGGAGCACCGCTCACCATCCACAACATCTGGGAGCGCCCGCCCAACTCAGTGCGTGTCGGGTGTCTTTACCTGTCCGGACGTCGATCCTGTGAATGCCTCCGCGAGAGAGACTGCGTCAGCGTTGAGCTCACGTGAAGCTATGTGCCACTACCCGACCACATCGGATGTGTCAGTGATTTGTTGGATGTCTCAGAACTGTCACTGTGACGTATTTGGCAGACCTGTGAGGTTCACACGTCGTGTTGTCGTTCTGGTCTGTTTTCGCAATTGAGACGAACTCCTGTTCGGTGCGCGGGCTGTCGACGACTCGTAATCCCGCCGGAGATAAGACCATACGTAGGGCCATAGCGAAGACCATACGGAAGGACGTAACACGGACCAATGCCGTGGCTCCAACTACGGTTGCAAGTCCGATCTTGTGAGGCTCTCGATTTCGTAGGGGGGTTTAGGACCTGTGTGGCTCTGCAATCTGGAGACTCTGGAGCAGGTCTTGAATATGAATGCGCGTGGTGGTTGTGGTTTCTCGCCTTCTACTGTTCGTAGTGCCGCTCAATGAGTGGGCGTCCTCGGTCAAGGAGAGGGCTCAGTGGGCACTAGTTTCGATGTCGGCGGTTCGTAATGGGACTCGCCCTGTCGGAGCGGCGGAGTGTCCGTCGAGTGGGACGTCCAAGGGTCGGCTTGGGTCCGCTAGTACGCATGCTTGTTGGTGACAGGTTTGGGCTGTTGCCGAACGGGGGCATCAGCAAGTGTTGCCGACCGCCTCGTCTGGTTTTTCGCTGTTTGCGATACGCGTTTGCGAACGCATGCGAGCGGTCCAAGTGTCTCCCTATCGACGGCACGGAGTGTTCTCCATTCAGCGTCTGGAATGCACGAACGGTGTCGACTTCTCGTCCGGTGTTGTGATCGCTCGCCGGTCTTTGGTTCAACTGTCGTCGCTTCTTTATGTCGGATGAAGTGACCGACCCGGTACGATACCGAAAGACTGAAAATGGCGCTTGACCGGCACATATGCATGTGACCGGCTGTGCGGCAAGAGGTAAGGCCATACGTAAGACCATACGCATGGCCATATTTATGAGCAGCCGTTCGACCGTATATGGGTACCGTGGCAGGTGCGGTAGATAGGTCGTGTAACGGTGCAGCGCTACGGCCGCACAGATGGACGGGTACAGGGCCAATCGCCAGGGTAAGCAAATGGTCGTACATCCGGCCTGATGGAGGGCCGTGCAGCAAGCTGTTACATGTGCCGACAATACGTACTGGGTCAAGGCGTTACACCAGGCCTCTAAGACGGATTTATATAAAGCTGAATGTAAGATGTTTCATGCGGTCCTGTCTAAGTCCGCAGCTACAGCGATGTGACCCGCCGTACGTCTGGTCGCGGACAAAGCCTGTATCCAGGCTTGAAGTACGGCTATTGCACAGACTTGACCAAACGCTGTACAAGTGCCCTGCTGAATAGCTGGAGAAACAGTCTGCTAGAGGGCTCTTGGATAGGCTTGAGAAAGCGCTGCAGAACCAGCGTGATGTGACGCTCAAACAACGGCTCTATGAACGGCTGTTGCAAAGGGCGTGTCGTAGGACGGATCTGCGGGCGGTGTCCGGTACTTTCATGCGGGTGACGACAACCGGAACTTCGCGGACAGTGCTGGTCGCCAATCAGAAGGGCGGCGTTGGCAAGAGCTCGATCGTGTCGGCAGTGGCGGGCATGGTTGCCGCCACAGGGCGGCGTGTACTCGTCGTCGATGCCGACCAGCAAGCCAATGTCTCCTCCTCGGATCTCGGGGTCGAAGGCGACGGTGGACGTGGGCTCAGTATTACGCTGCAATACGGGCAGCCGCTCACACCTGTCAGGAGCGTGCGTCCGAACCTCGACGTCATCCCAGGTGGCCCGGCCCTCGCGGTCATTTCCGCTGTAGCGGCCACAGCAGCCCAGACCAACACTGACCTGCGCGCAAACCTGACTCAAACACTGAACGAGCTAAACGATGCCGAGAACTACGACCTGGTCCTGATTGATTCGGGACCTGGTGACGCGCCACTCCTCGACGCCCTGCTCGGCACAGCGCGATACCTCGTCGTGCCCACGAAAGATGACGACGCCAGCTTGTCCGGTGTCGAACTTCTCGCGATGCGTTACCTGCGAGCTCGACAAGCTGGATCCCTGATCCAGCTTCTCGGCGTGGTCCTCTTCGACACGAACCCTCGCGCAACGGCACGCAATCGTGAAGTCTTTGAGCAAGTGAACGACCTTCTTGAGGGCAGCGGTGCCGATCCGTTCGAAACGTTCATCCGATCAGATCGTGCCGCCGCGGTCGATCTTCGGACGCGTCATCTCACTCCGCTCGAACTTGTCGAGGTCGCCGAATCGGACCAGAAGAACCGCCTACAGAGATTGCGCCAGAAGGGGAAAGCGGGCGACCGGCTGTGGTCCAGAGATCCATCAGGGCTTGCGTCGGACTACCAAGCCTTGACGCGTGAGATCCTTCGCCGCGTCTCGAACGCAGAACGCGATCGCGTTGCAGGCGGTGTCTCATGAGCACCCGGAAACGCAGGCCCGCGTTCAACCCGAACGCGCTCGACGACATGGACGATCTGCTCCCGCCCATCAACCTCGTCCGAGACGCAGCCGCCGCGGGTGGCAATGCAGCGCCTCAGGCCGGCGACGAACAGACAACGACTCCTACTGACGGCCCAGCAGCCGGCGACAGACACGACGCAGGTGCCGATAATGTAGTGGCGACTGATGCCGAGGCCACCCAACATGCCAACGTATCCAGCGAGGACTACCCCGAGCGGACCCACGCGCTGACTGTTGTAGCAGACAACGAGACAGCGTCGGAGCGCGATACGGGCGCAGCGGGAACTTCTGCCGTCATCGATGAACCCATCTCGGCCGTGACAGAAGACGCGTCGCTGCCGGACGAAGAACCTGTTCAGGCCAACACCCCACCAAATGAGGTCGACGACAAGCAGAGCTTGCCACGCCGTGCAGACGCGCGCCGCAAGAGCTCACGACGAGACTCGCCGACGACCAGTGCCAACCGTCTCGCGCCGCCCGAAGTAGCGCTGCCGCAAGAGATCTACACCGCCCTGCGCGCCCTCACCCTCGACGAGCGAAGCGTGGATCCGGTCAAGGCACGCTCCTACGGTCAAGTTGTGCTCGATGCCGTCGAAGAGCACGCAGACGAACTGAAGGCGCATTGGACAGGCGCTGTCACAAGTTCCGGGACAGGGCTTTTCAAACGCGCAGAGGCAGGAAGGCCAACACGTCGACGACACAACGCGCCACGAGCACGTATTCCGCTCGCGGGTGTCATCAACTCCGATACAGCGGTTCTGGACCAGTTGGCCATCGACTGGGGCGCCGGCAGCAGAAGTGCCCTCGTCGAACAGGCGTTGCGCCTGTACCTACGCGTGGAGTGAGGGTGTGGAGAGGGGACGGGCCGCTCTCCTTCGTCAAGAGACGCAGGCCCTGGACGAAAGCCGGCGCAGCGGTGAGGCTTCGCAGCTTCACCCGAAACCCAGAACTCACCCAATCTGTCCGGCCCACAGCGGGCTGAAACAACGCTGATCACTGAAGGAGTCTTGGAATGGACCTGCGCAGCAACGAAAGCGGCGCCATCGTCTCGTTACCTGTACGCACGGTCCATCCCCAAGTGCTCTTCGTCGCGTTGATCACCGGCATTGCGCTGACTGTGGGCATTGCCGCGTCCTCGTTCTGGTTGTCCTTCGCCGCACTTCGAGAGCTGGCAGTCATGGCCGGAACCGACCCGACGCTTGCATGGGCACTGCCCGCTGTTCTCGACGGCGCAATCGTCGCCACGACGGTGATCGCGCTCGCCCTGTCCCACCACAACGACCCTCAAACGGTCCGCGGCCGTAGACTCGTGCTGGCAGTACTCATAGTCGCAGCCAGTATCTCCATTCTCGGAAACGGCTACCACGCGACCTTGACCACCCACGCCGTTCCGCCACTGGTAGCGGCCGGAATAGCTACTGTTGCACCAGTTTTCCTACTTGCGATGACCGAGGTACTTGCTGTAGTTCTGCGTGCGCCACACCAGCAGGAAACACGGCTCAGTGAGGCGGAAATCGAGCGCACACAGCCGAATGCCCTCGATGCTGCAGAGTCCACCTCCGAACAAGAAAGCGGCGGACTCGAACCGGCCATCTGGGCGACAGTGCTCGTCTACCTTCAGTATCCAGACTGGGCCTACAACGATGTCGCCTCAGAGCTCGGCGTAGACACCGCGACAGTTTCCACACACCTCGCGGCGTGGTTCGACCTACAGATGACGACAGCCCAACGCTGCGGCAACCGGGAGACCACCACGGTCGATCGACCTCACAAGCTCGAAAAGCGTGAACGCATACCAGCCCTCGCATAGACGCACCAGCTCTCCGCTAGCAACCCTCTCCCGAGGACGGCCCGCAACAGGTATCCGCTGCAGTTCGTCTGTCTCGGTAGGCGGAGTAGCCAGCATGGAAAACGACTTCGCCCCACCCGTGCGTAAATTGCATTTTCCGCACCAGCTGCGTCGAAACGCCAGTTCAGCACAGTTTTCGCTCCATAGAACTGTCGGAGACCTACGCTAGGCTGCCCGCATGGACTTCCCACCAGGCCGAATGCCTGCGGAGAGCACTTCTGCGGCCGTGTCGACGGCGGTGGAACCAGAAATCCCGCCGGCCGTGGCCGCGCGGATTGCGAAAGCAGTCGACTCGTCCCGGTCGGAGGGAACGCGCCGCACCTATGCGGCCGGGTGGCGACGCTTCGCCGGCTGGTGCAGTAGGAAGGAACATACCTCGTTGCCGGCACACCCGGTCACGGTCGCGGCGTATCTCGTCGATGCCGCCGACACCCGCACCGAGACAGGGGAGCGGGCCCACGCCGCCGCGACCTTCGGCACCTGGATCGCCGCGATCAACCACCAGCACCGCACCACTGGGCACTTGTCTCCGTCCGCGCACGAACTCGTGACCGCAACGTTGTCGGGGATCCGCCGTGAGTACGCCACCGCCGGCGACCGGCCCCGCACCCCGCGGAATCCGTTGCTAGTCGACGACATCAAAATCCTTGTCACAACGGCCCGAGACCGCTGCCGCGGCTGGGCCGACGAGGTCCTCGAACGCCGGGACTCGGCGATCCTGCTGCTCGGCTTCGCCGGTGCCTTCCGCCGCAGCGAACTCTCCGACCTCGTCTGTGGCGACGTCACGCTTCATCGCCTCGACGGCGTCCACGTCCGACTGCGGAAGTCGAAGACCGACCAGGAGGGCAGGGGAGCGGTGAAAGCTCTGCCGTGCACCGACTCCCACGAGACCTGCCCACCGTGCGCGTACGTGCGGTGGGTGCAGGTCGTCGCTGCGTTCGGTGTCGGTGGCCGGCCGTCGGTGATCCGGTTACTCCGGAAGCGAGAGCCGTTCACCGGACACGTCTGCCGCGGGGGAGTACCCCGCACCGCCGCCCGAGCACCACTGCTCCGGGCCATCGCCCAGAACGGCAACCTCGGCACAACTGCATTGTCCGGGGCCGCGATCCACAAGACCATCCGGCGCCGCGCCGAACACGCCGGCTACGACCCCACCGCGCTCACCAAGCTCGGCGGACACTCGCTCCGCGCCGGCTTCGTCACCCAAGGCACCCGCAACGGCGCAGACAGCACCGCAATCGCCCGCCAGACCGGCCACACCCGCCTCGACTCCGTCGAGGTGTACCGACGCGAACACGCCCCACTCGTCGGCAACGCCGTCAATCAGATTGGTTTGTAGAGCAAATCCGCAGATAGGATCGTGGGTCACGAAATCCTGGGACTTCTGGACGGAACGCACGATTGCGGGTAGTGATCTTTGGGGCGATGTCGAGAGCACCCAGCAAGTCCTAGACACTGCACTCCTCGAAGCAATCACTCGCGGACCGCTGCCAGGACGACCCGACATTGAAGTTGCAGTTGCGTTGGCACAGTTCGCGCATGACGAGTTCGAGGGGTACGGAACCAGCGGCGCGGAAATCGCTCAGGATGAATCGATCGAAGTTCTTCGCACCCTTCAATCGGTGCTCAAACAACTCGTGGCAGCACCGCTCGAGCTACCGTTTCGAGACTTCAACACCTTCCGTAAGTACTGGAATCGCAACGGCGCGTACGGAAGCTGGCAAGCGCGCCGAGACATCCTCGACCAGTACTTCGAGCCGTTGCATAAGTTCCTCGGAGAACGCGAAGCCAAATTACTGACATCGACACTAGTCTCCGCTATTTCGCCTCGTCAAGTTACGGGATGGCCGCGCGTCGACGAGGAGATCTCCACCTCCGCTGCGACACCGCGCACGGCATAGCAGAATCGACGACGATGACAGCAGTCCCCGGCTCGACGCCCGCGAGCTTCAATCACCCCGAGCAGCCGGACCGTGCTCGGCTCGACGCCGCGGGCGAGACCTTCCGGATGCTGTCCGATCCCACCAGGCTGCATCTGCGGTGGATCCTGAGCCACGGATCTGCGGATGTCACCGACTTACCACCAAGACCGCCGCCTCCCGGACCGCGGTCAGTCAACATCTCGCGAAACTGAGATTCATCGGCATGGTGGAGACGCGAAAGAACGGCCGCAACGTCGTCTACAGCCTGGCCGACGGCCACCTCGCACGCCTCGTGCGTGAAGGACTCAACTACGCAGACCACAGTGTCACCGGAGAACCCGCACACTCGTGACACCTGCCTCTCGGGTGCGTGCTGGTGATCTCGGGAGATTCCACTCGCGATGCCAGGTATCGTCGTCGGGGTGAGTGCGCTGGTGGGAGCGTTGACGCGCTGCATCTCAGGGGTGGTTGCCGTCGCGGCGATCTTCGGCGTCCTCCTCATGGGTTCGGTTCCCCTCGAGCACTCCGCACACGGCCATCCACCGAACACTGCGCATTCTGCGGCGGGCGCTCATTCGCACAATTCGGCAGCAGAACACCCCGCCACTCCTGAAGCTGATTGCGCTAGCGATTGTCACGACCACGTCGGAACGCATGCGTTCCTCGCAGTTCTGACCGTCGCAATGGCGCTGGCGGGAGTACGCGTTGTTTTCGCCGGCACTGCGACAGCCCTGTGGCGCAATCCGGTTCGGACGCGATCGAGTCGGCGAACGGGGCATACGCCGCCCTGGGCGACGCTGACAGTGGAGCAACTGTCGATATTGCGAGTCTGACAGGAATCCTCCGCCTGCATCTCGGCGGACGTTTCCTAGTCGCCAGGTTTCCATTCTCTGCCGCACCGTGTGGACCCACCGGTCAGCCATGATCCGGGCCGGTGCAGCCAGGCCGAGGTAGCCGACAATTGCAGGTCGCGATGAGTGCATCTCATGGGCGGACCGCGGTGTCGCGGCCGGTGACGACCTTGATTCGATCCCGCTCGCCCTCGTCCGCGTTCGCCGTCACGAGGGCCGATCACCCGACCCCGGAGGTCTCCGCAATGCGGAACAGAACTACTACAGAAACCGTCGCCAGGTTCTATGTCGGACGCATCCGCGACCGACTGAAGATGCGCCACAACAGACAACAAGTCCGCACAGTGACCGCTACCAGCCCCGGCGGGCACCTCGTGACGCTGAGAACGGCTCGCTTCTCGGACGCCGCGGCATGGCGGCAGATACGCCTACGAGATCGATCCTTGATCGAACCCTATTGGGCCACAACCGATGCCGAATGGAACGAACGACACACCGATGCCATGTGGATCCACGAGTGCCTACGAGGTCGAGCGGACACCGCAGCCGGACGAGCACTGCCCAGGGTGATCGACGTCGACGGTCACTTCGCCGGGCAATGCAACCTCGAATGGATCGACACCTGGAACGGCACCGCCGAAGTCGGAATCTGGGTCGACTCCGCGCACGGACGCGCAGGAATCGGCAGCACAGCAGCCGAACTGATGCTCGACGTGTGCTTCACCGACCTTCACCTGCAACGAGTTTCCGCTCCCATCGGTATCACCAACACTCCCGCCAAGCGACTGGTTGCCAAGATCGGTTTACAACACGAAGGAACGATGAAAAACTACATGAACGCCGGGGGACGCAGAACCGACCACGAACTCTGGGCGATCACCGCCGACCACCACACGAACATCACTCGGAGCTGACAGGGTTTGCGACCAAACCATGTGGGCCGCCGACTTATTCGATCGACAATCGGTGCACCTGGGTGGAAGCAGTCCGATAGTTGCGGCGGACTCACCGAATCTGGACACTTTCGTCAAGGACTCGTTGACGGTGCGGAAACTGCGTTATTCGATCATCCGATTTGAGGTCATCCACCCTGGCGTCGCAGGGTGCCCGACCTTACCAGGATTATCTTACTCCGCGCGGGGAGAAACGCGGTTGACCAACGACCAGCAGCCTTAACAGACAAACCGATCCGCCCACAACCTCGCTCCACCCATCGCCTACTATGTTGCATAGTAGTTGGGATGCTATCGTCGAAAAGGGGGTGCAGCGCGGTGACAGCTGATCGAACCCGGGCGCCAGCATCGCAGCGACAGTTGCGCGGAGCAATCGGTGGGCTGCGAAACCAGTGGCGGCAACTGACCTCGATGCGCACGGCGCTGGTGCTGCTGTTCCTGCTCGCTATCGCCGCAATCCCCGGCGCGCTGCTGCCGCAGCGCAATCTCAACACCCAGGCCGTCGACACCTACATAGCAGCACGCCCGATTCTTGGGTCCGTGATGGATACAATGGAATTGTTCGATGTGTTTGGCAGCTTCTGGTTCACCGCCATCTACGTTCTGCTGTTCGTGTCGCTGATCGGCTGTCTTACTCCTCGAATGATCGAGCACGGCAAAGCCCTTCGCGCACAACCAGTTCGCGTACCCCGAAACCTTGCGCGTCTATCGCTGCACCATTCGGGTGCTCTTGCCGGCAGTCCGACAACCATCATTACCGACATCGCGACCCGATTGGAAAGGTGGCGTACAGCAGTTCGGTCCGAGCCCGATGGAACATTTACTCTTTCCGCCGAGAAAGGGTACACACGCGAGGCCGGGAACCTACTTTTTCATTTCTCGTTGATTGGTCTGCTCGCTGCCATCGCCGTCGGCAAGCTCTTCGGTTACGAGGGATCGGTCATCGTCATAGCAGACAACGGCCCTGGCTTCTGCAACACCTCACCCGCCATCTACGACTCTTTCCGAGCGGGGAACAGCACGGACGGAACCGGCCTCGAACCGTTCTGCATCAGGGTCAAGGACTTCACTGCCGACTACCTCGAGAACGGCCAGGCGGAGATGTTCACCTCCAACATCTCTTACCAGTCCGCCGACGATATAGTCGTCGGCAACTGGCGCGACCATCAGCTCAAGGTCAACGAGCCTCTCCGGCTCGGCGACGAACGTGTCTACCTCACCGGACACGGCTACCCCCCGAATCCACCGTGACCTTCCCCGACGGTCAGACCCGCACCGAGGCCCTGCAGTTCCGACCCGACGACGCCACCACATTTCTCAGCAGTGGGGCGCTGCGTTTCGATCCACCCGGGGGCACCTACGCTACTGCCGACGAGCGCCGCCGCGGCCAGATCGCGATCGAAGGCCTCTTCGCTCCTACAGCGCAATTCAACGGAACTCTGCTCTCCTCCAGCTTCCCGGAATTGACCGATCCTGCTGTTGCAGTGGACATCTACAAAGGCGATACCGGACTCGGCACCGGCATTCCGCAGTCGATATTCGCGTTGGACAAATCCATGATCGACCAAGGTCGGCTCGTCAAACAGGATCGGGTGAATCTGCGGCCCGGAGAATCGACGACCCTCGCCGACGGCACCGTCATCCGATTCGACGGAGCCAAAGAGTTTGCGAACCTGCAGGTCGGGTACGATCCCGCGCAATTGTGGGTCCTGGTGTTCGCAATCACGATGATGACCGGACTGGTGGTCTCGTTGGTGATCAAACGACGTCGCGTGTGGTTCCGAGTACACCCGTACGGAGAGGGTCGAACGCACGTGGAAATGGGCGGGCTCGCTCGTACCGATCACGCCGGATGGGGACCCGAATTCGAGACCCTGCGCACCGATATTTGGACGTCGCATGCAAAGACCCACTCCGAGACCCTCGACACAGAAACGGTGTAGCGCCATGCCGATCGACGACAGTCTTGCCCGCTGGAGCGACATCAGTTTCGAAACCGCTTTCGTGATCTACCTTCTCGCAACGATGTTGTTCACAGCGCAACTCGCCACGACGCGGACAACGACCTTGCGCCGGGCCGGGAGTCCGTATCCTCAGCTGGTCGCTGCGACATCGTCCACGCCGGGATACGTGCCGACACCCGAGCGAAGAGCCCCGGCCGAACGCCTGGGCCGCATGGGGCTGGCCCTGGTGGTGCTCGCGCTCACCCTGCATACCGGGGCGATCGTCCTGCGCGGGATTGCCACGGGGCGACCGCCGTGGGGCAACATGTACGAGTTCGTCTCCGTCACATGCGCGGCCGGCGTCTTGGCCGGATTGATCGTGCTCCGCTCGCAACAACTGCGCACACTGTGGTCGTTCGTTCTGGTGCCGATTCTGATCCTGCTGTTCGTTGCTGGAACTGTGCTCTATGCCGACGCGGCACCGGTCGTACCGGCCTTGCAGTCCTATTGGCTCCCGGTACACGTCTCGATCGTCTCGCTCGGGAGCGGGGTGTTTCTGATTTCCGGTGCAGCAAGCACGCTGTTCTTGATTCGGCTCCGATATCCCGTCACCGACAGCGGAGTGGGTCGGATCGTTGCACGTCTGCCCTCGGCGCAGTCGCTCGATGTACTTGCGTACAAGACCACGGTGTTCGCGTTCCCGCTCTTCGGAATCGGTGTCATCCTCGGCGCGATCTGGGCCGAAGCTGCGTGGGGTCGGTTCTGGGGCTGGGATCCGAAGGAGACCGTCTCGTTCATTGCATGGATCATCTACGCCGCGTACTTGCACGCGCGGGCCACCACTGGGTGGCGTGATACCCGGGCCGCATGGATCAACATCGCTGGATTCGTGGCGATGCTGTTCAACCTGTTCATCATCAACATGGTCGTCTCTGGTCTGCACTCCTACGCAGGCTTGAATTGATTTCGCGTGCGAGCCGGCGACGCCTGCCCCGGCGAGGCCGTGCGGTGCCCGATGGCGGTCTCGTCGATCTCGCGGCCATCCGGCTCGTTCCCTCGCTGCCCGCCGTGGCAGCTGCGTCGATTGCTGCCGTCGCACTTCTGGTCTCCGGGTGCGCCGCCGGCACCGGAGCATCTGCCGCGCCCTCCGGCGGTACCTTCGACTTCGTGGCACCCGGCGGACAGACCGACATCTTCTACGATCCACCCGAAACACGATCTACCGTAGGCGAACTCGCCGGACCCGATCTGATGGAGGAAGGAGAAAGCACTGCTCTGTCGGACTACGACGGTGACGTCGTGGTGATCAATCTGTGGGGTCAATGGTGCGCGCCGTGCCGCGGCGAAGCCGACGACCTCGAAGAGGTCTTCGAAGCCACCCGCGAGCGCGGAGTGCAGTTCCTCGGTATCAACGTTCGAGATCCCCAGAAGGACAAAGCGCAGGACTTCGTCGTCGACAACAACGTCTCGTACCCGTCGATCTACGACCCCTCGATGCGGACACTGATCGCCCTCGGCGGCAACTACCCGACGAGTGTGATTCCGTCGACGCTGGTCCTGGACCGACAACACCGAGTCGCCGCGGTGTTCATGCGCGCATTGCTCACCGAGGACCTCCTCCCGGTCGTCGAACGCGTGGCCGCCGAATGACCGACCTTCTTGCCCAAGGTGTCGGCTCGACATTCCAGAATGCTGCATCCAGCGGCCCCCTGGTCCTCGCGATAGCCGCGTGCATGCTCGCTGGTCTGGTCTCGTTCGCCTCCCCGTGCGTCGTGCCGCTGGTACCGGGCTACCTGTCCTACCTGGCGGGCATCGCCGGTGCCGACGCCCAACCGCTCGGGCCCGCCACGGCGAACGGAGCGCCCCGAAAACTGGCGAGCCGCTGGCGCGTGGCCGGCGCTGCGTCGTTGTTCGTTGCCGGGTTCACCATAGTCTTCGTCCTGGCCACCGCCTCGATCTTCGGGGTCATCGGCACCCTGCGTATCAACGAGCAGGTGCTCCAACAGGTCGGCGGTGTCATCACGATCATCATGGGATTGACCTTCATCGGCTTCATTCCCGCCCTGCAACGTGACACCCGCTTCGCACCGCAACGCATCTCCTCGCTCGCAGGAGCTCCGCTGCTCGGCGGGGTGTTCGCGCTCGGATGGACACCATGTCTGGGTCCCACCCTCGCCGGGGTGCTGTCGGTGGCAGCGGGCACCGAAGGCGCGACCGCAGCACGAGGGGTCACTCTCATCGTCGCCTACTGTCTGGGACTGGGCCTGCCGTTCGTCGTCCTGGCCTTCGGATCGAGTTCGGCGATGCGCGGCGTCGGATGGCTCCGACGGAACTCGCAGAAGATCAAGGTGGCGGGCGGCATCATCATGATCGCCGTAGGTATCGCGCTGCTGACAGGAGTATGGGGTCTGTTCATCGCGTGGATACGCAATGAATTCGTCAGTTCGGTCGTCTTACCCATCTGACAGTGAAGTCGGCCAATTCACACGTTCGAGCCGCGCTGCGTAGTTCGGCGTGATTGCGGCACTGTCGTGGGATTGAGCAGCTGGCCCGGAACCAAGGACGGGTCAGGTATCCCGATAGCGAAGTGCAGGGCTCGGCATCGGCCGAACCCTGCACTTCGATCGACAGCTTTCGATCGACGGTTACTGAACCAGCAGGCCTTCCATCGTGGAGATTTCGCTCTGCTGTTCATCGATGATCGTGGAGGCAAGCTCCTTGGCATCAGGATTGGAACCGTCGGTCAATTCGATCTGAGCCATCTCGATTGCTCCCTTGTGATGCTCGATCATCATGGTGAGCCACATCGAGTCGAACTCCGCGCCGCTGGCAGCCGACAACCTGTCCATGTCTTCCTGGCTCATCATGCCGCTCATGCCACCGCTGCCCATGTCCATACCGCCCATGTCCATACCGCCCATGTCTGTAGACGCAGCGGGCTGTCCCCAGGCAGCGAGCAGAGCGTTCATCTGCTCCATCTCCGGTGCTTGAGCTGCTTCGATGGCTTGGGCCAGCTCGATGATCTGAGCGTTCTCGGTTCGGCCATCGACAAGTGAAGACATGTCCACCGCTTGCGCGTGGTGGGGGTACATCCCTTGAACGAACGTGACATCGGCATCGTTGAACACCGCGGATGCGTCGGCTGAGGCTTCGGAAGACGACGAGGCCGGTGTATCGCCGCTGGACATACCCGGCATATCCATCCCGCCGTCGTTACTGCTGCACCCGGCGAGAACTGCGGCGGCGACGGCGGAAGCCGCCGTGATCGCGATCCTGAAGCGGGTAGATCGGTTCGAACGCATAGCAAACTCCTGAAATTGTCGGGGTGGTTCGGATCGACGGGCGCATTGGCCCGTCGTCATCTGCGTCTCACACAATGTGTGAGCGAGACCTGTCAGATCCGAAGCACTGACAATTCGGAGAGTGAAAGAACGGTCCAGGGTGGCGGGGGTCCGGTTCGATGGCGAACGGTCCATACTCGCGCGGCGTGTACGAGGGACCTGGCAAAGCCCACAACGACTGCACGCAACGCAGCCAACGCCGCGATGGCGGCACCGGCTATAGCCAGGCACAGATGCAAGACCGAGCCGTGATCGCTACAGCCATTCCCGCAGTGTGTGGCGGAAGCATCGTCCATTGCCGGCGCGGAGGGGGCTGTCGAGTGATCGCTGGCGGCCAGTGGAGTGGGTATCGATGAGGTCATCGAATGTTCGCCGATACCGGTAGCCGACGTGAACGGCATCGGCGCGGAGTGCATCAGAACGACCCCGAACAACACCACCAGAGCACCGACCGAACCGATGAGCCAGTTCCGGTTCACAGGTTCTGCCCTCCGTGTGCTCACGAGGTCGATCTTACCGGTCGCTCGCACCGACAACCCCCTTCCTCGTTGGCGGTCGATCCGGGCCGGGGTCATCGAATCGGATGGCGGGACGTTTCGTTGCGGCGGAGGCCCGCGATGAGGTCGGACCAGTCGATGTCGGTGTAGATCCTGACACGTTCGATCGTGCCCGCGACGACCGCGCCGCGGACGACCACCCTTCAACACGAAGATTTTGCGGCCGGACACGATCGGAAGACACGTTGTTGTGGTGTGTCACGGCAACAACCAACTACTATTTAACATAGTAGTTGGTGGGCGGTTGCCCGTCGACGGGTAGAGGGAGGGACGAAGCTGTGACGATGAATGGCTGGCCTGCGCGGCGTTGGGTGGCCGCATTCCTGGGCGCGGTGGTGGCCGCGATGGTTGTGGGTGTCCCGTCCGGGATCATCCACACTGCGTTCTACGTTCGAATGACCCCGGCACAGTGGTGGAACTATCCGGTGTGGATCGCCACCGCAGTTCTCAGTGGCCTCATTCTTGCCACATATGTCCGCACTGGGCTGAAGTCACCGGTTTCTTCCCGGGTAGGGGTCAGTGCGAATGCGTTGTCCTTGTTGGCTGTCGGGTGTCCGGTATGCAACAAGCTGGTGGTGGCGGCGATCGGGGTGAGCGGTGCTCTGGATTTATGGGCACCCGTGCAGCCGATGATCGGAATCGTATCGGTCGGGGTGATGGTGTGGGCTCTTCGACTGCGACTGCGGGGGGAACGCGTGTGCCCTGTACCTCGCGTAGGTGAGCAGCTGGGATTCTCGGTTGGTTTCAGCGGTGACACTGCCACAAAATAGTAAGAACCCGGCAGCCGTGAGAATTCTGCAGTTGTAAGAACCTTGCCACGCCTCATTCGGTGCCCGGCGGCCGCGGATGGCGAAGGCGATCGAGCTTCGATGCATCGTCCGCGGTATCGAGTTGTACTGCTGGTATCGGCAGACGGGCGTCGGTCAGCAGCCCTGCGATCCCGACGGCGACGCAGACCGTCGTCACCACAATCAATGCCGGATGAGTTTGCCCCGTCAACGCGTCCCCGAACAGCACCGCTGCGATCGTTCCGGGCAGAATTCCCACCACGGTGGCCGCGGTGTACGGCAAGAGGCGCACCGCTGAGAGACCGGAGCAGTAGTTGACCAGGGCGAACGGTGCCGGAGCGATGAGTCGCAGGGACCCGACCGCCAGCCATCCCCGCCGAGCCAACCGGGCATCGATGGCCTTGACTGCGGGATGCGTCAGGTGCGCCTTCACCGCGCTACGTCCCATGACGCGCACGAGTAGAAATGCCAGTACTGCGCTGACGGTTGTCGCGGCGATCGTGACGGCGATCCCGGCGGCGGGACCGAACAACAGTCCGGCGCTGAGGGTGAACACCGTGCGCGGAACCGGGGCAATCGTCAACACCACCTGGGCCAGAAAGAACACCAACACAAACAATGCGCCCATCGACTCCGCCCAGTCGCGCACCGAAGTGATCGACGGGCGGGGCACGACGGCGGCGGCCACTGCCAGGGCGACCAGCGCCAACGCGGCGACGAGGACACGGCGATCACGCAGAATCGCCGGTACCCACCGGTTCCCGCGGTGCGCAGATTCGAGAGAGACGTCGACAGCTGAGCAGGCCGAGCCGACATCGTCAGACTGTGAGAGTCCACTGATCGAACCGTCCACCGCCGGAGTGTCGGCCCGCAGGGGCGGCGTCGACGGGGTGGCGGCCTTGCGACGGTCCCCGGGCGGGCGAGCGGGAGAAAGTTCTGGCAAGGCAGGAAGGCCGATGTCAGGAAACTGTTCGGGCATACACAACTCCTGTTCGAGTCGAAGCCCGGCCCGCGGCTGGGACCGAGATCCTGACCCGAATTCGTTCTATGTGGCTACAGCCGACACTGGTTTCGAGCGGCCGGGTGTCAGGAGCGGACGAGTCGAGAGATCGCGGCGGTGGCCTCTTTGATTTTTGCGTCGGCTTCGGGACCGCCGGCGACTGCGGCGTCGACCACACAGTGACTGATGTGAGCTTCGAGCAGGCCCATGGCCACCGCTTGCAGGGCTTTGGTCATCGCCGAGACCTGGGTGAGGATGTCGATGCAGTACTGGTCTTCCTCGACCATTCGTTGCAGGCCGCGGGCCTGGCCTTCGATGCGCTTGAGACGCTTGAGGTATGCGTCCTTTTCGGTGATGTAGCCGCGCGCGGTGTGATCATGACCGCCGGTTTCGGCGGGTGCCTGCGTGGCTGCGAGGGCGGGGGTGGCCGCGGGATTGGCCATGGTGTCCTCCTGATATACGAGTCATGCCGAGCATCCACGAGTATGCCCGCCTGGGGTATGGGACGAGGTGGTCGGTCCGTCGAGTCGTTGCCGAGCCGCCGCCATGGCGCACATCACCGCACAGCGGGCCACCGCCCGCGTCGCGGGGTACCGGGTGATCTGTACCAAGGTCGTGGTCACTGAGGACATGGTCTTCTCCTTCCGGGCTGCGTGGGATGTGGAGGGATGGGGTGGGCGCGCCTGCACGCCCACCCCATCCCTCTGTGCTGGGTCTGTCCGCGGTTATGCCGCGAGGGACTTGAACCGGCGCAGTCGTAGGCTGTTGCTGACCACGAATACCGACGAGAACGCCATCGCTGCACCGGCGAGCATCGGATTGAGCAGCCCGGCCGCAGCCAGGGGGAGGGCGGCCACGTTGTAGGCGAACGCCCAGAACAGGTTGCCCTTGATGGTGCTCAATGTCCGGCGGGACAGGCGGATGGCATCTGCTGCGGCGCGCAGATCACCGCGCACCAGCGTCAGATCGCTGGCTTCGATCGCAACATCGGTACCCGTGCCCATCGCCAGACCGAGGTCGGCCTGCGCCAACGCAGCGGCGTCGTTGACACCGTCGCCGACCATCGCCACTACCTTGCCCTGCTCTTGCAGCCGTTTGACGACGTCCACCTTCTCCGCGGGCAGCACCTCCGCGATCACTTCGTCGATCCCGACCTGGTCGGCTATGGCACGCGCGGCAGCGGCGTTGTCGCCGGTGAGCATGATCGGCGTCAGACCCAAGCCCCGCAGCTGCTCGATCGCCTCAGCGGAGGTGGCCTTGACCGCGTCGGCGACGACCAGCACGCCGCGAGCCCGGCCATCCCAACCGACCGCGACGGCAGTCTTACCCTCGGATTCGGCTGCGCGCATAGCACTGTCGAGATCGTCCGGCAGATGCTGCGCCCGGTCGGCGAGCAGGCGGGCCCGTCCGACGATCACCGCATGGTCCTCGATCATGCCCTGCACCCCGAGGCCCTCGATGTTGGTGAACTGCTCCACCGGCGCCAGAGCGCCTACCTTCTCACGGGCACCCTTGGCGATGGCCTGAGCGATGGGGTGCTCGGACGAATCTTCGAGTGCACCGGCCAGGTGCAGCACCTGCGCGGTGTCTTCGCCGTCGGCGGTGATCACCTCGAGCAGGGTCATCTTGCCGGTGGTGACGGTGCCGGTCTTGTCGAGCACCACGGTGTCGACGCGCCGGGTCGATTCGAGCACCTCGGGACCCTTGATCAGGATGCCGAGTTGAGCGCCGCGGCCGGTGCCGACCATCAGCGCGGTCGGGGTGGCCAGGCCGAGGGCGCAGGGGCAGGCGATGATCAGGACGGCGACGGCTGCGGTGAACGCGGCCGCGATCCCGCCGCCGGTGCCGATCCAGAAGCCGAGTGTCGCCACGGCAAGGGCGATGACGATCGGGACGAAGACTCCGGAGATCCTGTCCGCCAGGCGCTGAGCTTGGGCCTTGCCGGTCTGCGCGTCTTCGACGAATTTCGCCATCTGCGCGAGCTGGGTGTCCGAGCCGATACGGGTCGCTCGGACCACGATTCGACCGCCGACGTTGACCGTCGCGCCGACGACCAGATCGTCGGGTCCGACCTCGACGGGCACGGATTCGCCGGTCAGCATCGAATTGTCGACCGCAGAGGAGCCCTCGGCGACGACACCGTCGGTGGCGATCTTCTCCCCGGGGCGGACGACGAACTCGTCACCGACTACCAGTTGATCGGTGGGGATGCGCTGTTCGACACCATCGCGCAGGACGGAGACTTCCTTGGCACCGAGCTCGAGCAGGGCACGCAGGGCGGCACCGGCGCGCCGCTTGGAGCGTGCTTCGAAGTAGCGGCCGGCGAGGATGAAAGTGGTGACTCCAGCGGCGGCCTCGAGGTAGATGTTGCCGGCCCCGTCGGAGCGGGAAATGGTCAACTCGAACGGATGGGTCATGCCCGGCATTCCGGCGGTGCCCCAGAACAAGGCATACACCGACCATCCGAGTGCCGCGAGGGTGCCCATCGAGATGAGGGTGTCCATCGTGGAAGTGGCGTGCCGCAGGTTGGTGAAGGCAGCCTTGTGGAACGGCCATGCCCCCCACACCACCACGGGCGCGGCGAGGGTGAGGGACAGCCACTGCCAGTTGGTGAACTGCAGTGCCGGAATCATGGCCATCGCGATCACCGGCACACTGAGCACCAGCGATATGAGCAGGCGTTGACGCAGCGAGGCAGTGGGGTCATTCGCGGATGGCCCGGCCGGTTCCGCGTCGGGGTCGGTGGAGGAAGTGGCGGTTGTCGGGACCTTCGCGGTGTAGCCGGCCTGCTCGACGGTGGCCACGAGATCCTCGGCCGACACATCACCGACGTAATCGACGCGTGCCTTCTCGGTGGCGTAGTTCACCGTTGCGGTGACTCCGTCGAGTTTGTTCAGTTTTTTCTCGATTCGGTTCGCGCACGAGGCGCAGGTCATGCCACCGATTTCGAGTTCGACCCGGCCGTCGGCGGTCGGGTGCTGCGTGACGGGATTCATCGTTCCTCCTCTCGGGAGTGGTTTTTCGGTGTTCGTGCCCGCCCGCGACCTTCAGGTCGCGGGCGGAGTGTGCATCGGCTGTCGGTGACCGACCGTCCTCCGGGTCTCCGATCGGTGACCCGTGTGGCCGTAGTGACTACAGGTGGGGCCCTGCGAGATCGAGGTGCCGTGGGTCGGTCGGTGCAAGGCCGAAGACCGCGGAGCAGACCGACGGTGAATGTCCACGATGCGTTCATCGTCGGATCGTCCGGTCTGGGTCAGCCGGCGAGCTGGTAGCCGGCCTCGTCGACGGCCCGTGCGATGTCCGCCTGCTCGACCGGTGTCTCGGAGTCGATCTCGACTCGGCCGCTCGTGAGATCGACGTCGACGGCGGTCACGCCGGGGATGCTGCTGATCTCCTCACGGATCGAGGAGACGCAGTGGCCGCAGGTCATTCCGGTGACGGTGACGGTGGTGGTGCTCATCTGATGCCCTTCGTTCTGTTCGGAATTCGGGTGCGGTCGTCGCGACCCACCTGAAGGTCTACCATACCCCCCTACGGTATTCAATGGGGAGGTGTCGCACTCGTCCAGCGATGGGGACATGCTTTGGACCGGCGGTGAGCAGAGCCGTGCGCGTCGGTCGAGCAGGTACAGGGCGGTTGCCGATGCCCCTCCGACGCCTGTCAATATCAGCCAGGTCAATCCACCCAGTTGCGCGTCGCCGAAGATCCCGAAGACGACACCGGTGCCCAGGTTGCCGAGCAGGATGCCGACCCCGACGATGGTGTTGTAGAAGCCGTAGTGAGTGGCCACGAGCGTCCCACCCGAGAGGGTCACGACGGTGTCCATCTCGAACGGAAACACCGCAGCGGTGCCGATCGCCAGCAGTGCCGCGGTGCACACCAGGGCGCCGGCGGCGGCCCACCCGCCCAGTACGGCCGGGCTCGAAAGCGCGATCAGTGGGAGGAACGCCGATGCCATGATCGCCATACCGACCACCAGGCTTCGCCCCGATCCCCATCTGCGAGACAGCCAGGACGTGATTCGGAACTGCCCGGCGATGGCCACCACCCCGGAGACCACGAACAACGAAGTCACCAGGGCAGTATCGGACCGACCGTCACCGACCACCACCGCCGCCTGCAACGGCAAGGCCAGATAGATCTGGAACGAGAGCACGTAGGACCCGATCATCGCCAACGCGAACAGAACGAAAGGCCGGTTGGAAACGACTACCCGCCAGTCTTCGAGTACCGATGTCCTGACCCCTGCGGTCTCTGCCCGATACGCGGGGAGCGTCCATATCTGCACAATCGTCAGCACCGCGAAAATCGCGGCCGCTGCCAGCGAGGTGATCCTGAAATCGAGAGAGGTCAGAGCAAGACCGATCAACGGGCCCAGCAGAATCCCGGCCTGATAGAACACGTTGAACACCGCGAACGCCTCGACCCGCCGCGGTCCGGCGTCGGCGGCGAGGTACGCCCGCACTGCCGGGTTGAACAGCGCACCGGCGAACCCGGTGGCAGCCGATGCGATCAGGATCGCCGGCAGCGAGTCCACGACCGCAAGCAGTGCGAAACCGGCGACGCGCAGCAGGCACCCGGCGACGATCAAGGGTTTGTACCCGAGGCGGTCGGCGAGGGTGCCACCGAGCAGGAACATCCCTTGCTGAGAGAAGTTCCGCACCCCGAGTACCAGCCCGACCGCCCAGGCCGCCAGACCCAATGGCCCAGCCAGATACCCCACCAGATACGGCATCAACATGTAGAAGCCGACATTGATGGAGAACTGATTGACCATCAACACCTGGCTGGGTCGGTCGAAACTACGGAACTTCCTCACAAACGTTCTCATCGAACGCTCTCGGTGGGATCGACGACGTTCGCGCACCGTGTCCACGACGTCACGACCTGGTCGGCGGGGTGGTCGATCGTGGTCGGCACGGTCGGCGGGTCCACATCGAGCAAGTCATGTTCGGTGCAGTAGTCGTCGTTGTAAATGGTGTCGAAGTAGCGCTGCGGTCCGTCGGGAAAGACGGCCGCGACCCGGGTCTCCGGTGAGCTGGTGCGGGCGATCCAGCCGGCCGCGAGGGCGACGGCACCGACACTCCAGCCGCCGCTGGCGTGATGGGTGGCCGCGAGAGTGCGGCACGACCAGACGGCCTCCGCGGGGGCCACCCAGTGCACCTCGTCGAAGGCCTGGTAGTCGATGTTGTCGGGATAGATGCTCGAACCCAACCCGCGCATCAGCCGGGTACTGGCGGGCTGACCGAAGATGGTCGATCCGATGGTGTCGACGCCGACCAGCTTCAGGTCGGGGCAGAACCTGCGGAGCACCCGTGCCACGCCTGCGGAGTGCCCACCGGTACCCACCGAGCACACCAGCGTGTCGACGCGGCCGAGCTGAGCGATGAGTTCGTGGGCGAGCGACTCGTACGCTTCGACATTGTCCGGGTTGGTGTATTGATCCGGGCACCACGATCCCGCATGTGCATCGAGCAGGTCGCGGACCTTCTCGCGCCGGGCCTGCTGCCAGCCGCCGGTGGGGTGCGGTGTGGTGACCAATTCGACGTGAGCGCCGTACGCGGCGAGCATCCGGTGCACGATCGGTTCGAGCCCGGGGTCGGTGACGAGTGTGACGGGGTGCTGATGGGTGATCCCGGCGAGGGCCAGACCCAGGCCGAGGGTTCCGCTGGTGGATTCGATGATCATCGCCCCGGGAGCGAGATCGCCGCGAGCCCTTGCCCTTTCGACCATGTGCAGCGCGGGTCGATCTTTCATCCCGCCGGGATTGCTGCCTTCGAGTTTCGCCCAGAAGCCGAGGCCGGCGTCGGCGAACGGTTCACCGATCCACAGAACGGGAGTATTGCCGACCATGGTGCTCGGTTCTGGGCAATTCTTGGCGTTCGCCGACAGATGGTCGGCGGAGGGCGGTGTTACGAGCGCGGAGCGAACAGCACTGTTCATGATGAGTAGTCCCTGTATGTGACCTGCGAGGGTGCAGTAAGTGAATGATGGGCAGCGCGAGCTGGGCCACGAGGACGAGACGTTCTCGAATGGCCAGCGGGCTGCTGATCAGCACCTGTTGATACAGAGTTCGTTCAATACGGTCCGGCCGTGCCGGAACAGGATGGGCAGATCCGGTGGGGCTCGAGGACTGTGCGGCACCGCCATCGCTACGAGGATCACAGCCAAGGCCATCGCCGCGACCCCGGTGATGGCGAACGGGCGGGGTGGATTGTCGGATCGAGGCATCGCGACGACGGTGTGCGTCTCGTGCGCCACATGGGTGGATCGGCCGTCGATGTGCGCGTGGTCGGGGGAGAGTTCCACGGCCTGCGAGGAGGACGAAACGATGTGCACGCCCTCGCCGTGATGGTCTTGTTCCCAAGCGAGTCCGCATTGAGCGATGGTGTGGGCCAACAGGTATAGAGCAGCGACGATTGCGATAACCGTCCGCGGGCGCGGTGGGCGTATCGCAAGTGATGTCACAACGTCACGACGGTAGCAGCCCGAAAATGAGGTCGGTCGAGTCCAGCAGGGCGCATCCGAGCTGTTCGACCGCGGAACTGGGCGGTCACGCGACCGCAGGCAGACGCCACATGTTTCTCGTCACGTCGACCGGTCGAGGCGACCGAGGGTGGTGATCACCGCGCGGGCACCGCGCGTGTGCGCGACGCGCCGGAGCCCTGATGTGCCGAGGCGTGCCGGGCCAGTGACGGGCCTGGGTGTACCGCCGGTTACTACTATCGTGCATAGTAGTAACCGAGGGTGGTGGGTGGCGTCATGCCGTACACGAGAAACGAGCCATGAGGCATGATCGATATCGACTCCGGTGCAACGACGGTGAACCGTCACCAGCGAACCCGACGACGCCGTACGTTCACCGCCTCGGCAATCCGGTCATCGTGTGCAATCGCTGCCGGATTGCTGTTGTTCGCGAGTTTCCCGCCTCGGTCGCTGTGGTTCCTCGCGCCGCTGGGCATCGGGATACTCGTTCTCGTCGTCCGCGGCCGCTCCGTCCGGGCATCGTTGTTCTACGGGTATCTGTCAGGACTGGCTTTCTTTCTGCCACTGCTGCCGTGGGTCGGCGTCTATGTCGGTGCCCCGCCGTGGTTGGCGCTCGCAGCGATCCAAGCGATAGCGGTGGCACTGTTCTGCGCTGCAGTAGCTGCCGTATCCGGGTCACGGCTCGATGTGCTGTGGATCGCAGCCATCTGGACCGCCACCGAAGGTCTGCGCGCGCGAATTCCTTTCGGTGGATTCCCCTGGGGAAGACTGGCTTTCGCGCAGGCCGACGGTCCTCTGCTATCGCTTGCCGCCTTCGTCGGTGCGCCCGGCGTATCTTTCGCGGTCGCCCTGATCGGCGCGGCGTTGGCCGCCGTGGTCGGTCAGGTACGACCGCCGAGGCTGCGAGTGTCTGTCGGTTCGGCGGCCACCGTCGTGATCGTTCCGGCTCTGGCCTTCGCACTCACCCCCGATGGGGACACGGCAGCCGCGCGGGCGACGGTCGCCGTTGTTCAAGGCAACGTTCCACGATTGGGTCTGGACTTCAACTCGCAACGCCGAGCAGTTCTCGACAATCACATCGAAAGAACGATGCAGCTCGGGGACGACATCGCCGCCGGCCGTGTACCCACCCCGGACCTGGTCATTTGGCCGGAGAATGCCTCCGACATCGATCCGTTGCGCAATGCCGACGCCAGTGCCGGGATCGACGCTGCCGCGCAGTCGATCGGGGTACCGATTCTGGTCGGCGCCGTCCTCTCCAACGACGACGGCACGTCGACGAACACGTCGATCGTGTGGGATCCGGTCCTGGGACCGGGCGAGCGGCACGACAAACGCAAGCTCGTCCCTTTCGGTGAATATCTCCCCATGCGATCTGTGATGACGAAGTTGTCCTCGTACGCCTCGCAGGCCGGAAATTTCGTTCCCGGCTCGGGCAACGGTGTCGTCGACGTCGCAGGAATCCCGACGGCGGTCGCCACATGCTACGAGGTCGCGTTCGATGACCTGGTCACCGAGTCCGTGCGTGCGGGGGCGACGCTGATCACGGTCCCCACCAACAATGCGACGTTCGGACGCACCGATATGACCTACCAGCAGTTGGCGATGTCGCGGCTGCGGGCGGTCGAACACAACAGAACCGTCCTCGTTGCTGCTACCAGCGGGGTCAGCGCCGTCATCGACCCGCAGGGAAACGTACGAGATCGTTCGGGCCTGTTCACCGGGGAGACTTTGGTGGCCGATGTAGCACTCGAATCGACGATGACCTGGGCGACGAGAGTGGGCGCGCTTCCGGAGTACGGCGCGGTCATCCTCGCCGTGATCGGATGCGCGCTCGCGTACAGAAGGCGACACAACAGCGCCCACAGCCCACAACTGTCACCTGTTCGATCCGGTCCGTAAAGCACAGGGCCGCAGTGAACTACTAATCCGGGTAGTAATTGCGTCACCGTTCCTATACCATTCCGTTACCGTTCCGATACATCACGGGAAGTGCGCTCGAAGGGGCGTGCCTCGATCCCGCCGACACCGAGGATTTCGCAGTGGCACAACACCGTAAGGCCGATCGAAGCCGCCAGTCATGGGACCACGCCGCACAGCAGACAGTGGTGGCATCGAAGGGGCGGCACCGGGCCCGAACGTATATCGCCGAACGCCGTAGTAGTGTCGCTGTCAGTATCGCGGTGGCAGCAGGCGGTCTGATCACGGCGACCGGCCAGTACGCCAGTCCCGCCCTGGCACAGGCGGCACCCAGTTACGAAGCGCCGGTGCAGGACCCGTTGTCGGAGTATCTGCCTCAGATCCTCGCCATACCCGAGATTTCCAACTTCAACAAGGCGATCGAGCAACTGGCGAAAGGGCAACGGCTTGCAGAGGAGAGCGCCGCACGCGATGCAGCGGCCCTGCGACCACTGTTCGTCCGTCCGGTAGCAGGAACCCTCACCTCCGACTTCGGACCACGGTGGGGGACTACGCATACCGGACTCGACATCGCCAACTCCATCGGCACCCCCGTGTACGCGGCAGCCGATGGAACAGTGCTCGATTCCGGCCCAGCGGACGGTTTCGGTCTCTGGGTACGCCTACAACACGACGACGGGTCGACAACGGTCTACGGGCACATCGACCGAACCTTGGTAGCGGTAGGTCAACGAGTGCAGGCCGGTGAGCAGATCGCCACCGTCGGCAATCGTGGTCAATCGACCGGCCCGCATCTGCATTTCGAGGTTGCAGATGCGGCGGGGACCAACGTCGATCCGCAGCAGTGGCTCGCCTCTCGGGGTGTCGCGCTCTCGGACGCGGCCGTCCAGTCCTGAGGTCATGCTTCGCTTCCCGGACGCAACGCTCGGAACCGATCACGCACTACCCCCACACCCGAACGGAATGGTTGCGCGAGGACGGAGAAAGTAGGCCACTCGCAGCTGCGCCGTGACACCAGAGCCGGGACCGGGTCCGATGGTGAGCTGAACCGTGGTTCTCGGACTGCGCGATCCCGCGACGCGTCTGCATCGTGCAGCGTCGCGGCGAGGTCGAGGTCGAACGAAGTGCCGATACGCGTCGAAAGCATTGCAACAGCGCGGAATTGGTTGCTTCGGAATTGGTTGCATCGGGATCAACCGCGGCGGGACATTCGGCTACGAGTTACGACCCGGGCCGGCGATGGAGGCTCCGCGTTCGGCCAGCCACGACCGAGGGTCGACCTTCTTGCCAGCGGGTGTGTCGACCTCGAAATGCAGATGGGGGCCGGTAGAAACACCTCGATTTCCTACCGTCGCAATCTCCTCACCGGCCTGCACTCGTTGACCTACGGCCACGAGGTTGTCGTTGTTGTGTCCGTACGTCGTGACGGTGCCGTCATCGTGGCGTATTCGCACCCAGAGTCCGAATCCTTGGGCCGGTCCTGCACTGATCACTTCGCCATCCGCAACGGCGACGATCGGTGTACCGGTGGAATTGGCGATATCGATGCCTTGATGGTTGCGACCATCGCCGAAGGTCGAGGTCAGTGTGCCGGTCGTCGGCGCACGATACTTCCCGATCCTCGCCTCTGTCGTGTCGGTGGGGGGTTGCGGGGTGACCGACGAGTGATCGCCGACATCGGGCACCGTCGTCGTGTCGGACTCCGTCGTTGTGTCGGGCTCCGTCGTTGTGTCGGGGGACGTGTCGGTATCCGTCGTGTCGGGAACGGTGAGGTCTGGTTCGAGCGCCTGCAGCTCGGGTGTGGACAAGTCGGTGGCCGATTCGGGCTCGTCCCGGGTGCTCGGCTGTTCGGTCGAGGGCTCGTCGTCCGAGGTGTCGGGTGGGGCCGTAGCGTGGCCGCGCGACGGGGTGTGCGAGACGGTCGGATCGTGAGGGTTCTCGGCTGCCGCGAGTGTGGAGGCGAGGGTGGCGATATCCATCGACGACACCAGGCGGGGCAAGAGTGCGGGGTCGATGTCGTCGATCGGCGCGAGACAGGGGATGAATCGCGAGAGGGGTTCTGGTTGTCCTTCAATGACGTCGGTGTCTCCGATCGTGCCCACGAGGCAGGAGACGATGCGGCTTTGGGGGCCGGCCAGGTCGTCGAGGGCACCGCTGGTGCGAATGCTTCGTAGGGCATCGACGACGAGCCCGAGGATCTCCTGTTGCACGTGCGGGTCCGACTCCGCTCGGGCGGTGGCAGCAGACGGATCGGCATCGGGCGTCGCCGCCGACATCGCGGGTGTCAGTGTGAGAATACTTCCTGCGAACGCGGTCCCGACGAGGATGCGAGCACCCCACCGAGTTCGATGCGACATCCACGACGACGACAGCAGAGGTTTCATTGCGGTGGGCCCTCCTGGACGCAACTGCGCATTCGGCAGTCCTTGACAATCGCCTTCGAGTCAAGGCGACACGCCGCATCACTATTACACTATTTTCACACGAACACCATCAGTCACAGTGAATTACATCGGCAGCATTCGTATCTTGTGTCCCGTTCCGACTTCGGATCGGTCTTCCGGAAGCTGGAGGTAGAGCGCCGAAAATGTCGCTGCACCAACAATATTCGTCGCGTTGTTCGTCTTCGCCGTCCGCCTCGAAGGCGATGGTCAGTGTCGATGCTCGGCCGAAGGCTCTCCGTGATGCATTCAGGGGTGAAGGGGTTGCGAAAGCGTTGAGGCCCCGCGTGATTGGCATTGCTACTATCTTCAATAGTAGTTCGTGTACGATGGCACGGACGGGCTGCTTCGGCACGAACGCGACGGAGGTGCAGGGTGCGGCGGGTGACAATGCGCTGGTCCCTGCTGGCAGTCGTTGTCGTCGCAGTTGTCGGCGCGCTGGCGCTGTGGCCCCGACATCCCTCATCCCAGACAGCGGGGCTCGTCGGACCGACGCCTCACCTCGACGACGAGAATCTCCCGTCGGCGGCGCTCGCAACTCGCGCTGCCCTCGATCCGTGCCCGACCTCACCGATTTCACCCCCTCCACCTGGCGAGCTCGTCGGTGTGTCCGTCAGGTGCCTGGGAACGTCGTTGATGTCCGATCTGGGAACTTCCCTGGCCGGTGAGCCCACGCTGCTCAATGTGTGGGCGTCGTGGTGCGGTCCGTGTCGAGAAGAGATTCCGGTTCTGGCTCAATACGCTGCGGAACCGGGTGCCGTTCGTGTCGTCGGCATCAATGTGCAAGACAGTGCCGACGCGGCGTTGAGCTTGCTGACCGAACTGGGGGTGCACTATCCCTCGTTCGACCAGGCCGATGCGGCGTTGCCGATACTCGACGCGCCCCCTGTTCTGCCCTTGAGTTTCTTGATCCAGAGCGATGGAACGATCGAGCGCATCACCTCGACTCCGGTGTTCTACAGCCCAAGTCAGGTGCGGGACGCGGTGACAGCGCTGGAGCGCTGACAGCGCGGCAGCAAGGCGGCGAGGATCAAACGGTCACCGGTACAGGAGCTTTGACAGATTCGGGAGATGTTCATGAACAAGCAGCGGGCAGGTGCGTCCTCGCTCACACGCCGTAGCTTTCTCGCGCTGAGCGCGGGCGGAACGGGCGCCGTCGTATTGGCGGCATGCGGCAACGGCTCGTCGGCAGCGACAGCTGTCGGACCGGACTCCGATCTGGTTCTGAGGGCCGAGGACGCACGCCGCTCGGCCGTCGGTAGACAAGTCGATGTCTCCCTGAGCGCCCAGCCCGCCACGATCGACCTCGGCGGAGTGCAAGTGCAGACATGGGCCTTCGACGGTCGGCTCCCGGGTGCCGAGATTCGTCTGAGCCGGGGGGATGTCCTACGCGCACGGCTCGACAATCGACTCGAGCAGGAGACGACGATCCATTGGCACGGAATCGCTCTGCGCAACGACATGGACGGAGTGCCGGGCATGACACAGCCTGCCGTTGCTTCGGGTGATTCGTTCGGTTACGACTTCACGGTGCCCGACGCGGGTACGTATTTCTTTCATCCGCATGTCGGTACCCAACTCGACAGAGGACTGTATGCACCGTTGATCGTCGAGGACCCCGCCGACGGCGCGGACTACGACCTCGAAGCCGTCCTGGTCCTCGACGACTGGCTCGACGGGGTATCGGGCGACCCCGATCAAGAACTCGAACGGCTACGCAGTACTGGCATGTCGATGGGTGGCATGTCGATGGGAGCGCCCACTGCCCAGTCGCCGCTCGGAGACGATGCCGGCGACGTGAGCTATCCGTACTATCTGATCAACGGCAAGATCGGGTCGGACCCCATCGTGCTCGGCGGGCGGCCGGGTCAGCGAATGCGCCTGCGCATCATCAACGCAGCTGCCGACACGGCCTTCCGGTTCGCGGTGGGCAATCATCCCCTCACGCTCACTCACAGTGACGGATTTCCCGTACAGCCCGAACAGGCGCAGTGCTTGTTGATCGGGATGGGAGAGCGTTACGACGCCATCATCACCTTGCAGGACGGGGCGTTTCCGATTGTTGCCGCCGCCGAAGGGAAGGAGGGGAGCGGGTTCGCGGTGTTGCGTACCGGGCCGGGTGCCGCGCCGCAGGCGTCGATCCGGCCGACCGAGCTTTCGGCTGCCCCGGTTCTGGCTGATCGACTGACTTCGCTCGATACGGTCCGCTTGCCCGTACGTGAGCCGGATCGCACGTACGACATCGTCCTCGGGATGCAGATGAGCGGGTACACCTGGACGCTCAACGATCAAACGTACGATCAGCACACACCCCTCGACGTTCGCGAAGGTGAGCGGGTACGACTTCGCTTCGTCAATGCCACGACGATGTTTCACCCCATGCATCTGCACGGGCATACCTACGAGGTTGTCAACGGCACCGGATCAGGCCCGCGGAAGGACACATCGTTGGTCTTGCCGAACCAAACTGTCGAAGTCGACTTCGACACCGACAATCCCGGCCAGTGGCTTCTGCACTGCCACAACCTCTATCACGGGGAAGCAGGAATGATGACGTCGGTTTCCTACCTGGCGTGAGACCAGCTGCATTCGAGGCGTGCTCGGCCTCGCCAGGTACCCGTTACCGAAGGTTCGGGCAGTCGGCTCGTTCGGCGGGATAGAGTGATCACGCGTCTAGGAGGCACACATGCAGGGTTTGGGAGAGCTCGAAGCTCTGGTGATGGACGTGGTGTGGGATACCAGCTCCGCAGTCCGGGTCCGTGACGTCATCGACCATCTCGAAGATGGTCGGGAACCGGCGTACACAACCATCCAGACGGTTCTCGACAATTTGCACCGCAAGGGCTGGGTACATCGACAACGCAACGGCCGGGCATATTGGTACGAGGCAACCCGAACCCGAGAAGAAGCTGCCTCCGACGCCTTGCGGGTACTTCTCGAATCGACCGGAGACCCCACGAACGTGCTGCTCCACTTCGCTCGCGGTGCTTCCGACGCCGAGTCGAAGGTACTCACTCGCGGTCTGAAAGAGCGTAAGAGGTGACCGCCGTTCTGCTGTGGGCTATCGGTGGACTGTTGGTCGCGGCTGCGGCGCCATCGCTGATGAGGTCGATGATCGCGAGAGGCATCGATGCGTACGTCACCCTCCTGACGTGGTTCGCTCTCGTCGCGGGCACCCTGGTCAGCATTGCGGTACCGGTCGCGCTCAGTGCGATTCCCAGCCATGGAGGCGTGACGACCCTGGTCGGCATCGCGCAGCAGTGCTGGCTCGTCATCCACGGCGACGTGCCCGCTCGCATCGAAGCCACCGTCGGAATCGTCGGGATTGCGGTACTGGGATGCGGCGCAATCCGCTGGATCATCCACCTGAGGGGCGCAGTGCGCGAGCGTCGGCAATCGTACGAGCGACATGTCTGTTTGCTGCGCATCATCGGCGGACACGAAGCATTGTCCGGTTCGACTCGGCCGGTGTCGACACTGTGGCTTCCCTTGGACAGCCCCCTCGCCTACAGCATCGCGGGACGACCGGCGATGGTCGTTGCCAGTGAAGGACTCCGTGCACAGCTGGGGCCTGCTGAGGTCGCAGCGGTCCTCGCACACGAACATGCGCACATCGATGGCCGGCATCATCTGCTGGTAGGTATCGCCGAGTCGGTGGCCTATGCGTTTCCGTGGCTGCCGATCATGCGGGAATCGCCCTCACTCGTGCGGGCTCTGGTCGAACTCGACGCAGATGCTCGTGCGGCACGCTCGCACGGCCGAGGCCCTGTGCGGCGGGCCCTCACGTCGTTGCGCCCGCACTCGGTTCCTCTGCCCGCGCTCGGGATGTTCTCGGACACCACCGCTGTGCGCCTCGATCGTCTCGCGGTGGACCAAGTGGTGCCGCAAGCCCCCTTTCGGTGGGCTCGGGCGTTCGCCGCGTGCACCGCAGCTGCCTTGCCTGCGTTGCCGGTACTCGCTCTGCTGGGGGCAATGACGATGGCATCCTGCGCGGTCGGATAGAGACCGGCTGGCGCACCGACATCACCTCCGCTGCCTCCGTGTCGACCCCCGGCTCTCCCGGCTCTCCCGGCTCTCCCGGCGCGAGAAGCGATCATCGAGACCGAGGAGCGGCGATGACCCCTCGCACTGCCCCGAGACTTCGGCCCTGACCGACTCTGTGCCCCACACCATTTGCTTTCGCGAGCGAGTTTCTCCGCCGGAGCCCGATCACCGCCCTGGAGAAGGCAACTCTCGAGCCCCACGTGCCCTATGCGCGAGATGGCCGTTTCGGCGGCCAGGGCACTGCAGCGGTGCGCCGGGTGTCACCCCGCTGTCGAGGTACGACCCGGGCAGTAGCGTTGACTCCCACTCGTTTCCGACTTCACGATGCACCGCGAACAAGTCGATCCAGGCCTTGTGCTGAATCGTACGCACGGCCACCTTCGGCAAGACGATGTCCGGGTCGGCGTTCGCCAGTGGACGGGAGCGATCATTCTTCGATGGTTCGTCCGGTGTTTTGCCACGCGAGCATGCCGCCTTGCAGTTCGACGACATCGGTGTAGCCAAGAGCGGCAAGGGTTTTCGCTGCTGTGGCGCTCATCGTCCCGGTGCGGCAGTAGATCGCCAGAGGTGTGGTCCGATCGGGCGGCAACGCCGCGGCTTGTTGTCGGATCTGATCGAAGGGGAGACTCGAGTCGGTTCCAGGGAGCTGGCCCTCATCGGGGGTATGGACGTTGATCGTCACCCGACCCGGGTCCGCGATCGCAGCGGCGAAGTCAGCGGGATCGAGCAGTTCGGCCCGCGACGCGGCGGGTGTGGAGATGGTGGATGCAGTGGACTCGCCGCCGGTGCATCCGGCGAGTGCGAGGACAACGACCAGAGCCATTGCCGATGCCGGACACCTCCTCCGGCGCGACCGGGCCACCGTGTGCGGTGCCGTAACGTCGTGGGATGCACGCATCGAGACACGTTCGGTCATCGCGAGAGCACCTGCGATCCTGCGGCTACGCCGATGAGAACCGCGCAGCAGACGAGCGAGACGGCGAGTCGACCACGGCGAGTGTGTGTGTCGACGCGAAACGAGAACAGCCCTTGCCGGATCAAGGTGTAGGCCGCGATGCTGCCGACGAACAACAGCCCTCCAACGGGAAGGTGGACCCGAAGTAACACCGAGAGTGTCACCCCTGCGATCAACAGTGCGGCAGCGGCCTCGTAGAGCTGAACAGGAATCCTTCTCGTCGCCAGGATGCGGTCGGACGAGAACAGGCCCCACCGAGATCGGGTCGGGCGGCCCGAACAGCAGCCCGCCAGAAAGCATCCCGGACGGCCGATCGCCATACCGAGAAACAATCCCGGGGTGGTTGCATCCACTACTGTCCCGACGTCCATACCCCCGAGTGCACCGCCGACGATCAAGGTGCTCAGTGCAACGACGAGGAAGCCTTGTATACACGCTCCAGCGCGGATGAATGCTCGCACAGGCTGACGGTGCAGGATCAGATACCACGCTTTGGCTCCGACATATCCCAGAATGCAACTCACTGCGGAAATCGACACAGCGGCAGCGACATTGGTGTCCGTACGTGAAAGGAGAAGTCCCTGAAGGATCACTGCAACCACCGCGCCGGCGGCGACCAACCCCGGCCAACTCCACAACCGCACAGCAGGACCGTGGTTGAGTAGCGCCGTGCGGGCGGTGAGCACAGATCTTTGCGGGCGTTCGGTCCTTTCCGCGCCGCCGAGGCGGTGCGCGCTGACCTTCCACTCTCCGCTGGCGACTCCATGGATACGAGCGGTGGCGGCGAATCGGCCCCCGGTAGCTGGGAGCGGTTTCACGACCAGTGTTCGCTCGAAGCGGTCCTTTTCGGTCGGTGGGTGATCGTCGGTCGCGACCCGGACACCGGTGAAGCGGATCGTCAGGTCTTCGGAGGGTTCGACATCGGCAGCAACACCCCAGTACGTCGCCGCGAGCCCCAGAGGTTCGACCTGGGAGAACGCGTCGGAACAACTGTTCGCCTGCGGTGGAGCGGTGTATTGCGGTGCGGGGGCGACATCTTCGGAGGTGTCGGCACGGGTGTGCTTCGGCGGCGCTGCGGTTCCGCTTGTCGTCCCTGTGGTCGGGTCCGACGTCCGCGCCACGGGTCGGACCGGTGAGGTCCTCACGGGCGGCGGGGTTGTGGAGGCCGGCGCGAAAGGCCGGGCGACGGTGGGATGCAGTGCGCCACTGCGTAACGAGTGGCCTCTGCTCAGAAGGTAGTCGGCGGCGACGGCACTGACCTGCGCATGTGAGGCGGGGGCGGGATCCCCTGCGTGGAGCCCGGTACGCACGAAGCCCTGTCGAGGAGTCGGTGGGCCACCTCCCGCGGATCGTTCGGCAGCGGTCCGTCGCTGTGTCGTTTTCGATCGTGACTTGCTGGATTTTTTTCCCACGGGTGGCCTCCATCATCGCCGTCGCGGCGACGGTGTCTCGACAGCGAACTACTATCCACGATAGTAGCTCAACTACTAAGGGCTATAGTAGTTAGCGTGAATGGTCGTAGTGCGTATGTCGGCCGGTGGTCCGGTGCGAGAGAGGGGTGACACCATGGACATGGGCAGTGCAATGGGGGGCGGATGGGCGATGATGGTGGGAATGGCCGCGTTCTGGTTGGTCGTGACAGCACTAGTGGCGTGGGGAGCGGTTCGGTTGATTTCCGCTCGCCCGCAATCCGAGGAAGACGCTCAGGAAATCCTCGACCGTAGATTCGCGGCCGGGGACATCGATCGAGATTCTTATCGCGCAGCGGTCGCAGAGTTGGCGACAAGCGCTCCACGCAAACGTGCTGCAGCACGGAAATGAGCAGCTGCTGTGGACGGGGTCGTGCGAGCCCGCCCATGCGGCTACCTGCCGACGAGCCGGTCTGGCAGTGTTTCGCCCGGAACGCAGGTGAAGCCGGACAGCGGCGCGTTCGAACGGGCAGCGACTCAGCTGTATGGAAGGTAGGGCCGTAGTGAGCGACACGCCCATCTACGACATGGTCAGTGCTCTCTTGGCGGCACCGCCGCAGGCGCAAGATCGGGGAGAATGTGGTACTCCACCGTCGGAGCCGCGTCGTCTACGATCGAACGGAGTTTCGCGATCATCGAACGGCGATACGCGAGCCCGCCACGCGCGTCGCGATACGAAGTAACTACCCGAAACAGCGCCTCTAGCCGGTGATCAACTCCTCACCAACGCTCGCGAGAACATCGAACGATTCTGCCACGACCAGAACTACGCCTATCTGCGCCAGCCTCGGTTGCGCCGCCGGATCCGTGGGGCCGCGTCCGGCCGGACCGGCATCACCCCCGGTTCTCTTTCGGTCACGGCGGTGTCCCCTACGAAGCGCGCCCGCTATCCGGTCCGCCCGCACTTTCGCTCTCGATCGCGCTCCGGTACGGGTGGTGAGGCAATTTCTCGTGGCTTTATACCCCCATGGGGTATTATTGTTGGAGATCAGGCTCGGATGATCACCACGCTCTGCCCTGCCGCCTGCACTACGTGCACCCGCCACGGTGCACTGGTCCAGGACGCGTGAGCAGCGAATTCGATGGATGAGAGGACCCGCACGATGAACGATCACACCCACCTCGATGCCGACTCCACGGTGGCAAATACACCGAAACGCAGCGAGCAGCCCGTACTACGCTCGGCAGTAGCCGAGACGGAGACTGGGCACTCGGGCCACAACACCGGCGCGCACGTGGAGCACGCCGGCCCCAGCGGTCATGCCGGGCACAGTGGTCACGCTGACCACGGCGGCCATGCCGGGCACGGTGATCACGTCGGTATGTTCCGTCGCCTGTTCTCGATCATGGCGGTCCTCGCAGTCCCGGTCATCCTTGCCTCCGACATGTTCGCGATGCTCGTCGGCTACTCGCTACCCGACGCACCGTGGATCGCCTGGATCTCCCCGGTACTGGGCACCGTGATGTACGCGTGGGGTGGCTCGCCGTTCCTCACCGGCGCGGTCAGCGAAATACGTTCGCGTACACCGGGAATGATGCTGCTCATCGCCCTGGCGATCACCGTCGCGTTCGCCTCGTCGATGGGTGCGAGCCTCGGCCTCCTGGATCATCAGCTCGACTTCTGGTGGGAACTGGCACTGCTGATCGTGATCATGCTGCTCGGACACTGGATCGAGATGCGATCCCTCGCGCAGACCACCTCCGCCTTGGATTCGCTGGCAGCGCTACTCCCGGACACCGCCGAACGTGTCGAGGGCGATGACGTGGTGCAGGTGTCCCCGGCTGAGCTGCAGCTCGGTGATGTCGTCGTCGTCCGCCCCGGCGGCCGAGTACCGGCCGACGGCACCGTCGTCGCCGGATCGGCGAGCATGGACGAATCGATGATCACCGGCGAATCTCGCACCGTCCGCCGCAGCGAGAGCGACCAGGTCGTCGCCGGGACCGTGGCCACCGACTCCGGTCTCCGGGTCCAGGTCACCGCGGTCGGGGAGGACACCGCCCTCGCCGGAATCGGGCGGCTGGTCGCGGACGCGCAGAACTCGACCTCGCGGGCCCAACGCATCGCCGACACCGCCGCCGGATGGCTGTTCTGGTTCGCCCTCGGAGCCGCGGTCATCACCGCCGCCGCCTGGACCCTGTTCGGGATGCCCGACGACGCCGTCATCCGCACCATCACCGTGCTGGTCATCGCCTGCCCGCACGCACTCGGACTCGCGATCCCGCTGGTGGTCTCCATCGCCACCGAACGAGCCGCCCGCGGCGGCGTCCTGGTCAAGGACCGGCTCGCACTCGAAACCATGCGCACGGTCGATACCGTGCTGTTCGACAAGACCGGCACCCTCACCAAAGGCCAACCCACCGTCACCGCGATCGAGGTGACCGCCGGACGCACCGCAGACGACGTCCTCGCGCTCGCAGCCGCCGCCGAAGCCGACTCCGAACACCCCCTCGCCCGCGCCATCGTCGGTGCCGCACAAGAGCGCAACCTCACAGTGCCGCCTGCAACCGACTTCCAGTCGTCCCCCGCCGTCGGAGTGTCCGCCGTGATCGACGGCGCCCGGATCCAGGTCGGCGGACCAGCGCTGCTCGAGCAAGAACATGCAGCCGAACTCGCTGTCGCCGACCGCTGGCGCGGCGACGGGGCGATCATCCTGCACGTCCTCGCCGGCGGCGCCGTGATCGGCGCACTCGCCCTCGCCGACGAAATCCGGACCGAATCACGTGCCGCTATCGACGCGCTCCACGACAGGGGTAGCACGGTGGTCATGATCACCGGAGACGCCGACGCGGTCGCGAAATCCGTGGCCACCGAACTCGGCGTGGACCGCTACTTCGCCGGAGTCAAACCAGAAGACAAGTCGCACAACGTCGCCGAGCTTCAACGGGAGGGACGGACCGTGGCGATGGTCGGCGACGGAGTCAACGACGCACCGGCGTTGGCGCAAGCCGACGTCGGCATCGCGATCGGTGCGGGCACCGACGTCGCGATCGCATCGGCAGGAGTGATCCTCGCCAGCGACGACCCCCGCTCGGTGTTGTCGGTGATCGAACTCTCGCGCGCCTCGTACCGGAAGATGAAGCAAAACCTGTGGTGGGCAGCGGGATACAACCTGATCTCCGTGCCGCTCGCGGCGGGAGTGCTCGCACCGGTCGGGTTCGTACTGCCGATGTCGGTCGGCGCGGTCCTGATGTCGCTGTCGACGATCATCGTTGCCGCCAACGCTCAACTGCTGCGCCGACTCGACCTCGCACCCGACGCCATCACCGGCAATCGGAGCGACAGCAGCCGGGCAACGGAGCTGCAGCGTGAATCGGTTGCGCACAGCTGAGACGCCGCGCTCGAGCAATCGACCAATAGTTCCTGCACGATCGAGCCGAAGGCCGTGTGCGGGTCAGGTTAGCCGAGCAGGCGATCGAAGTCCGGACCCGACGCGGCCATCAACCCGTCCATCTCATGCGCTGTCATCATGCCGCTGCCGGAGCTGTGATCCATTCCGCCCATGTCTGCGGAGGGTGCGGGCTGGCCCCGTTCGGCGAGCCAGGTGATCATCTGGTCCATCTCGGGCTGCGTCTTCTGCGGCACGGGTGTCCCGCCTGCAGTCTCGCCAGAACGCCGCTATCTGTCGAGATGGTTGTTGCAGATCGGGGCGGGTCATGTCAGCGTGTACAGGCCCTGGGGGCTCGCTGCGTAGGCGGTGTCGTAGCCGATGGCCGTCAAGGCCTCGACGGAATCGGTTGCTGAGCGCTGTTGCCAATCAGTCCCGTTGCGACTGCGCCAGGCGTATCCGTCGGTGTCGATGCCCCACAGCGCATTGCCGGCGCCGGCGAGTAATACCAGGTTCGGGGCTCCGGCGACGGGGGAGAACGTTCGGGCGGTGTCCGTGCTGTACTGGAGTCCGTCGGGTGTTATGGCCCATACTCCGGAGTTCGTGATCGCCAGCGACGCCACGGGCACAGCGGCACCGGGGGACCAGGTGGAGCCGCTGTCTGCGGAGACGAGTAGACCGGTCCGACCGTCGAACCCAATCAGGATGCGTTCATCGGCGGTCAACGCATGGAAGTCGACTTTCCCTTCCAGTGACCGATCCGACCACGACATGCCGCCGTCATCGCTACGACGCAATCCCAGTGGATTCGCCGCAGTGCTCGATTCGCCCGGGTGCCCGGAGGTGAAGAGGGTGTCGGTGGCCGGTACACCCGACAAACCCATGAAGTCATCATCGGAAGATCCAACCCTGGTCAGGTTCCCGGCCGGATCGATGGCGAAGAGTCCTGTGTGGCTGCCAGCGAGGACGGTGCCATCGGCGTTGACGTGCAATCCGTGCACATGAGCCAGTGAGGAGGTGAAATCGACCAATGCCGGATCGGCCGCGTCGACAGTGGCTGTGGGAGAGGAACATCCGACAAGACTGAGAGCTGCGATGAAAAATGACAGCAGGATACGGGGGGCGAGGCGGACATAAAGTATGGTTCCCGTTCTGTCGCCGGGGGATCGGTGGCGCATTCGCTTGAGCGCCAATGCCCCTCGATCTCCCAATCGGACGCGGTGGACATGACTGCTTGGGCGGTGCGTGCGGGAGCGACAGACGCTTTGACCATTATCTCCCATTCACTGAGGCGATGTTCGAACGTGGATAGTTCAGTGTTGGACAGGTGCATGAGCAAATCGCGCCATCGACCGCACCGGCTGCATGCAAACGCTCTCCATTTCTTCGCGCGCCTGGCCGTGGTCAACTTTTAAACTACTAGGAATCATAGTATCTCATGCAGGCCGGTGGTCCGGGTCGGTGGATGCGGGCGCGTTTGGGCCGCACCGATGGATCGGGAACGGTGGCGATCGCTGGGCGGCGTGTGCCGCTGACTGTTCGGCGCGACGGGGTGGCGTCGACACGGAAGTCGCAGAGATCTTCGGTGGTGCAGTCGAGGACGTGGCATAGTGCGCCGAGCAGCGCCAGCGGCAGTCTGTCCGGGGTGTTTCCGAGGAGGCGGTAGAGCTGGGAAGCGGATAGTTCGATCCCGATTTCATGCAGTGGGGTCATCAGGTCCGAGATGTTGTTCATTCCGCGTGCGGCCATGACTTCCCGCAGACGCCATTGATATCCGATGCGGTACTGCATGATCAGAACTCCTTATGCTGTTGTCCAGCAGTGGTTTTCGAAGTGGCGAGGCGGTCCGCGGCGGCCTGTAAGGCGGAGGCGACAATTCGGGTGCGATAGTCGGGGGAGACGAAAGTGTAGATCGATGTGGTGGATGCGTGCTCGTGGCCGACCTGCTCTTGGACGAACCGGGTGTCGTAGCCGGATTCGACGAGCATGCTGACATAGGAACGCCGCAGTGAGTGGAAGTCCAGTCCGGGATCAGTGAGTCCTGCCTGGTCGCACAGTGCTGCGAAACTGGTCGAGATCGCTCCGGCGCTGATGCGGTCGGATCGTTCGGTGGGGAACAATGCCGCGCTGGTGCGGCCGAAGGCGGGGCGCGCGCTCGATCCATTGTTCGAGGCAGTCGATGACCCACGCTGTTTCCGTCAGCGGTGAGCACTCCGCGGCGTTTGGGTGGCGATCCTTTGCTGGGTTTGCCGTATCGGACGTAGCAGACACCGAACTGGCCGAATTGCGGAGCGCGTGGGTTCGGCCCGAAGTCGGACAGGTCGAGCATGCGAGTTTCGTTGCGACGCAATCCCCATGCGTAGGCGACCTTCGTGATGGTGGCAGTCCGGAAGGCGACCATCGGGCCCTTGACGCCGGCGTCTCGGCGCTGGTCGACGAGGTCGTCCGCGGTGTCGCACAGGTCCTGCAGCTCGTCGACTGTGTAGGCGCGTTTGCGTGGATCGCGTGCACCTTCTTGAACGTGGCGGGCGGAGTTCGACTCGAAGATGATTTGCACCGGATATGTGCCGAATCGATCTTCGCACTGGGGAATCCACCCATAGGAGGGTCGGTCAGATACGCCATGAACTGTCGGATCGCGCCCTGGTAGCCCAGGACTGTGCTGTGCGCGGCACCACTGATTCCACGGAGTTTGGCCGCCCAGTCGTCCGCCTGCGTCGCGGTCCACGCCCAGGGCCCGTCCACGTCGCAGAAGTCCCGGAACCTGCGCACAACCGAGATTCGACTCGCGATGGTGCCCGGGGAGAGGTTGCGTGCCAACTGTTGTCGCGTCCAGCCGGTCACCATTGCCTCGAACACCGCTTCCGCCGGTCGCAGTACAGCGACCCCGTCGGCCAGCTGCAACTGTGCCGCGCCAGGCGGCAGTTCACCACGGTTCATCGACAGACCCCCCAGTCATTCGCATGATGTGCGAAAGTCTCGCATAATCCGCGAATCTGCGCATCACGCACCAGGTCACACCGCCCGACGATTGGGGCCGGATCCCGCGCCGCGCCCGGCGCGGCCACCAACCGCTGCGACTCCGGCAGAGCTAGGATCTGCATCAGCGCAGGTAGCTGGCACAGAACTCCCGCTCAGGGATGCGGGTGTCGGGGTGGGGTTCGAGTTCGCACTTTCTGCGACTCGCTACAGTGTACTGGTAAACCTGCATATTCGGTCTCGCCATATTCCAACGACTGGTGTCCTGACTGTTGCGTAGATGGCCTACTGTCGGTGTTCGATCGTAAGGTCTGTGCATGCCGTCATCCGAGCGTGAGACTCGCACGATCGACAACATTGCTGTCGACCGAAGCGCCCTGATCAAAGACATTGCGCGAGAGGTCGCCGCGATCGTTCCGGCCGACAACGTCGAGCGTACGCACCGGGACCAAGTCTTGCGCTGGCTGGCAGAAACGCAGGATGTGTTTCGTCGGGTCGCCAACCCGGTCGCTCCCGTACGGCACCTGGTGTCCTACTTCATGGTTTTCGACGTCACTGCTGGACTGGTCCTCCTCGGCGAGCACATCAAGGCCGGCCTGTGGCTCCCTCCAGGTGGCCACGTCGAGCCCGGAGAGCACCCTGTAGACACAGTCGTACGCGAATGTCGCGAAGAACTCGGCATCGACGCCACGTTTCTGCCGGCTGCCGGTCGAAAGCCTGTATTCGTCACCATCACTGACACCGTCGGTTCTGCCAACGTTCACAACGATGTCAGCCTGTGGTACTGCCTGTCCGTCTCCCGCGACACGCCTATGACCATCGACCCGGGGGAATACACCACCGTTCGATGGTGGTCACAAGACGAGATCACAGCAGCAGAGCCAGCGAAATTCGACCCACACATGATCAGAATGCTGAGAAAGCTGAACAAAGACGGCCTACTCGAGCATTCATTCTGACGCCGAGACGAACACTCTACAGTGACGACAAAGATTGTTTTCGGCCATGATTGACCATATGTCCGAGGTCGAAGTCGTCGTTGCCCACCGACAGCGTGCAACCCTTCGCGTCGGCGAGGTGTTCCTCAAGATCGACGCTGATCAGTCCAAGACCGATATCGAGGTCACGGCCATGCGTCTAGCTCCAATTCGGACAGCGCAAATCCTCTGGCGAACACCACCCGTACTCGCGCTTGAAGCGCTGCAGGGAAGACCACTGGGCCACCTCGGCAAACCTTCGTCCATGCCGCCATCGGCATGGACCGCGGCAGGTTCCGCCATTCGACAGCTCCATAACGCACCGCTACCGCCGTGGCTCGGCCGCAGCCTCGACGAGATCGCCGTGGAACTGAACCGGGAATGCGAATGGTTGAACCGGACCGGCCTAGTCGCCCACAGCGTCGTCGCGGCAAACCGCCGCATCGCCGAGGCCGTGCTGAGGCCGTGGACACCGGTGTTCACACACGGTGACCTTCAAGCCTCGCACGTATTCTCAGACAACGTAGAAGTCACCGGCGTCATCGACTGGTCCGAAGCAGCACAGGGCGATCCAATGTACGACATCGCAACACTGACCTTGGGCCACCCTGAACATCTAGATGACGTCGTGACAGGCTATGGCACCGACGTCGACCGTGACGTGATCCGAGGCTGGTGGTCGCTACGCTGCTTACGAGGTGTGCGCTGGCTCGCCGCGCACGGTTTCGACCCGGGCGCGCCAGGCTGCGAAATCGACATACTCAGTAGACAAGCGATGAGCATCTGACATTCACCGAAACACAGGCCGACATAGCCGATTTCTCCAGACCTGGAAAAGGGGACTGCCCCGAGTTCAGTTGACTCGTGGGGTTGAGTGAATCAGGCCGCGTGTGCGGACTGGTTGATTGTCTCAAACTCGATTGGGGTGAGCTTGCCGAGCCTGCGTTGGCGACGCTTGCGATGGTAGGTCCGTTCGATCCAGGTGACGATCGCCAGCCGTAACTGCTCTCGTGTGGACCAACGTTGTCTATCAAGCACATTCTTCTGTAGCAGAGCGAAGAACGACTCCATCGCAGCATTGTCTCCACACGCTCCGACTCGGCCCATCGAACCCTGTAAACCGTTGCGTAACAGCTCATGTACGAACTTTCGTGAACGGAACTGGCTACCGCGATCGGAGTGGACGATGGTGCCGTCCGGATCTCGTTGCTCGACGGCGTTTCGCAGTGCAGATACTGCGAGCGAGGCTTTCATACGGCTGTCGATCGAGTATCCAACGATCTTGTTCGAGTACAGGTCCTTGATCGCGCAGAGGTAGAGCTTGCCCTCGTCCGTGCGATGTTCGGTGATGTCGGTCAGCCAGATCTGGTTGCGTTCCTCGGCGATAAATTGGCGGTCGACGAGGTCGTCGTGGACAGGCGGGCCGGCTTTCTTGTTCAGTCCGCGCTTCTTGGAGAACACGGACCAAAGCCGTTCCTGTGAGCACAGTCGTGCGACTCTGTTCTCGCTGGCGGTGATGCCGCGGTCCGGTAGTTCGTCGGCGATGAAGCGGTAGCCGAACGCTGGGTCGTCGGCATGGATTTCGCGGGCGATGTTGATCAGATGTGCGTCGTCCCAATCACGTTGTGTGACTGGCTGTTTCTTCCATTTGTAGAACGCTTGGGTGGAAAATCCGAGCACCCGGCAGGTCACTGTGACGGGTACTCCGTCGGCAGCAAGGTCGAGGACCAGCGGGTAGATCATTTTGTGCCCCTATGCTGTTTGTCAAGCAGCAGTCGGAGTGCCGGCGTTGTAGGTGGTGCCGTCGCGGAGCATGGCGAACAGTACGTCGCAGCGGCGGCGTGCGAGTGCGACGAGGGCTTGGTTGTAGCTTTTGCCCTGCGCTCGTTTACGTTCGTAGTATTCGCGCGAGAGTGGGTCTTGCAGTGCTGCGAACGCCGAGAGATACAGCACCCGTTTGAGTTTCTTGTTTCCGCGTCGCGATCTGTGTTCGCCGCGGATCGAGCTTCCTGATCGGCGTGTCACGGGCGCGAGACCGGCGTAGGCCGCAAGGTGTCCTGCGGTGGCGAATTGTTTGCCGGAGGTTTCGGTGATGATGCGTGCTTCGGTCCTGATCCCTACTCCGGGCATCGAGGTCAGGACTGGGTGAAGAGGGTGTGCTTGGACCAGTGCTTCGACTTCGGTTGCGACTTCGGATCGTTGGCGCTGTAGTGCGGAAAGTTGTTCGGCGAGTTTGGGGATGACGGTTTCGGCGGCGCTGGTTCCGACGATGACCACGTTCTGCTCAGCCAGGGCGGTGGTGATCTCGTCGGCCAAACGTGTCCCCATGCGTGGGGCGTTTCTGCTCAGTCGGGTCGCGAGGCGGGAGTGCCCCAGGCGTCGGATTCGGTCGGGGGTGGGGTAGGGCGCGAGTAGGTCCAGCACAGCGGGGTGGGCGATGTGTCGGCCGATGGCCCGTTCGAGGGCGGGGTGGATTTGGGTGAGCAGCCCGTGCAGTCGGTTGCTGGTGGCGGTGATCTGCATGGCCAGGTCGTCGTCGAAGCCGCTGAGGATGGACAGTTCGGCCACTTGTGTGTCGGTGATCTTCAGAGTGCGTATTGCGTGTGGGAGGGTGCGGGCTGCGTCGGCGATGATCGCGGCGTCCTTCTTGTCGGTTTTCGATTCACCGGGGTAGAGATCGGCGATGCGTCGCATTGCCAGACCGGGGAGGTAGCCGACGGTGATGTCCATGTCTTGAGCCACGGCGACGGCGAGGGCGCCGATGGTGGCGGGTTGGTCGACGACGAGGATGGTGGGGCCGTGTTGTGTCAGGGTGTTGATCAGTTCTCGGATCCGAGCTTCGTCGTTGGGGAGTGTTCGGTCGAAGAGTGTTGTGCCGCTGCGAGATAGGGCGACTGCGTGGTGGTGTCCCTTGCCGACGTCGACGCCGAGGAAGACTTCGATTTGATCGTGTGTCGGGGTTGTCATCGCATCCTCTCGAGTGGAGATACGGTGCACTGCTGGGTGTGGCGAGTGAGTCTCGGCATCCACGTTACGACGGCCTGAATGTGCGGGTCCGGCCCCTATCAGCGATCACTCCTCGCCTGTCCACCTCGGTGACATCACAAAATTGATCATCGTTCGACGGGTTGACGTAGTCATGCCGAGGTGTCCAGTGCAGTGGCCGGAAAGCGGGTTGTTTCCGACTACGAAAAGGGTAACGGGTTGACATCCCGGGACAGGTAGGCGACGGCGCGGCGCATGACCTCTGCTTCTTGCTCGAGGAGCTTGATCCGCTTGCGAGCCTCTCGCAGCTCGGCGGACTCGTCCGAGCCAGTAGACGTCGTCGAGCCTCGTTCGATGCCGTCGTCGCGGTCGGCGATCTTCAGCCACCGGTGCAGGCAGCCCTCCGAGATTCCGAAGTCCTTCGCGATCTGGCGCAACGGGGCTTCGCCCTTGCGCGCAACAGCGATGACATCGCGGCGGAACTCGTCTGGGAACGCTTTCGGCATGGAGAACATCCTTCCACCGTGAGGAGTGATCCTCACAGATCAGATGTCAACCAAACCTGGGGCAGTCCC
>NZ_JABUCO010000023.1:0-73667 GCF_019835205.1 Rhodococcus sp. BP-261
TCTCGGAAGCAAACTTCCGACTCTTGGGGGACACACTATGTCAGGCACTCCGTACAACCTCGTTGTCTCCGGCCTCTCGGCTCGGAGTCGGTGTCCGTGTCGCTCTGACTCGACAAAAGTTACGCGAGCAGACTGCACCACGCAAATCCCCAGGTCGCGTCGACAACTCCCCACGTTTACGCAGGTAGCGGATGCGCGAGTGGCGTTCTCCAGCCCTCACTGAAGGAAACCGTCGACTGTGACGCCGGACATACCTCTACCTTCGGCGCACTGATATCGCTCGAACATGCTCCGGCACAGCAACATTCGGCTCGACGTCCGAAGCAGTCCGCGGTGTGCCCGCCGTTTCGACCATCGGGACGACGCCGGCCCACACTCCCCCCACCTCGATGTCGGCGGCGTCGTCGACCGGATCACCGGCCCGCGACTTGACCGACGCCTCGTGCAGAGGAAGCGCCAATACCGCCGTCGCCGCCAGCTCTTTGCGTGTGTGGGGACGGAGATGGGCGCTTCTCCCCTCGACGACCTGATCGACGATCGCGTTCAATGCACGCACGCGTTCGGCGTGGTCGGTGACGACTCGCGGCGTTCCGACCACCACCGCACTCCGGTAATTCATCGAATGATGGAACGCCGACCTCGCCAGTACGAGCCCATCGAGCGCCGTCACCGTCACGCAAATTTCTCCAGCGGGTGCGTCGACCAGGCTTCTGGCCGCGACCGATCCGTGGAGATACAGGCTTCCACCACGGTCCGGGCCTTCGAGATCGACGCCGTATGCAGTGGGTAGGACGCGCACGGAGCCGTCGACGACTACCCCCATGTGACAGATGCGCGACGACGCCAGCACGTCGATCAGGTCCGCGCGATCGCTACGGGCACGGGCTCGGCCACGCTTGATCGTCGTTCTGGGCGTCGGCGACAACGGGGTCTCGTAGATGCTCACCTCGTCGATCCTTGTCGACAAGTGGCCCGATGTCATGATCCACTGAACGCGATTTTCCATAGGCCACTGTGCAGGTGTTGGGAGCATCCGATGTTGCCGTCTTCGCTCACGATCACGCTCGATCGGTCAGGTACGCGTACCTTGCCGGTCCAGATCGCCGATCGAATTCGGTCCGCGATCAGCGACGGCGAGATCCGTGGTAACACTCGATTGCCCAGCAGCAGAGCGCTTTCCGGCGAGATCGGCGTGGCTCGAGGCGTCGTCGAGCAGGCCTACGAACAATTGATCGCCGAAGGGTGGATCGAAGCGCGTCGCGGGTCCGGTACATACGTGCGCCGCATCTCCTCGTCCACCGGGACCCGAGTTGGGAGGACAGCGTCCTCTCCCCCGCCCACCGCCACCACCCACCGCCGTCGGATACGACTCGGGACGGGCACCCCGTGGATCCCGCCTCGACTCCCTACAGCGTGGAAGCGTGCATGGCGCGACGCCGGCGCTGCTCCACACCCGCAGATCTATCCCGACCCACTCGGTGAGCCGCGGTTGCGCGACGCCGTCGTCGACCTGCTGGCCAGGGCGCGCGGCCTGCACACGGACTCGAGCTCGGTCGTCGTCACCACCGGCAGCATGCACGGTCTCGGCCTCGCACTGGCCGCGCTTGCCGACCCCGGAGTCGACGACTCTCCCGTGCTCGCTCATGAGAATCCGGGTTATCGCGTCGCAACGACGACCGCTCGTCGCGCCGGGTGGTCGCTGTTCGACGTCCCCGTCGACGCCGACGGAATGGTGACCGACCACCTCGATTCCGCGCCAGGGCAGACACGCGCCGTGTATGTCACGCCGTCGCACCAACATCCCACGGGAGGACTGCTTCCGGTGGGCCGTCGACGAGCCCTCGCCGACTTCGCGCGAACGCGTGACGTCATGATCATCGAGGACGACTACGACTCCGAATTCCGTTACGACGTAGCACCTTTGCCGACGATTGCGGAGTTCGCACCGGATCGCACGATTTATCTCGGGACCGTCGCGAAGACGTTCGGCGGCGGCATCAGACTCGGGTGGCTCGTCGCACCGCCGCACATCGTCCAGACGATCGCGTCGGTGCGCGCCGACACCGGTGACTACCCCTCCGTGCCGGTTCAGAACGCGATGGCGTCGCTGCTGCGCGACGGCGAGTGGGATCGGACGGTCCGCGCGGCGCGCCGCCGCTACCGCGAGCGCGACCGCCGCGTCACCGAGGCACTCGCGCCCTACGGCGAACTGCGCGGCGTCGGCGCCGGGATGCACACGACGCTGCTGTTACCCGAACACACCGCGACCGACGTTGCCCGTATGGCGGCCGAAGAGGGCGTCGACGTCGACACGCTCGCGAGGTCGACCAGAAGCCCGTCCCCGATCACCGGTTTGCTCGTCGGCTACGGGTCCCTGTCCGACGAGGACCTCGTCTATTGCCTCGACGTGCTCACGAATGCCCTCGACTCAGTGAACCGCTGACTCGAAATACCCGGTGTCGCAGCCAGTTTCAGAGGGAGGAGCCCATAGAACGCGTCAGCTGACGCGTTCTATGTTGCCGCCCAAGGCGGTCAGGTTCTCCACGAACCGCGGGTAACCGCGGTCGATGTGATAGACGTCGTGCACCTCGGTGACGCCGTCGGCGCACAGACCCGCGAGGACGAGGCCCGCGCCTGCTCGAATATCCGACGACCACACCGGCGCGCTCGACAACTGCGGCACCCCCCGCACGACCGCATGGTGACCGTCGGTTCTCGCGTCGGCGCCGAGTCGAATCATTTCCTCGACGAACCGGAAGCGCGCTTCGAAGACGTTCTCGGTGATCATCGACGTACCGTTCGCGACGGCCGCAAGACCGATGGCCATCGGCTGTAGATCCGTCGGAAATCCGGGGAACGGCAGCGTCGCGAAATTCACGGCAGTCGGACGCTCGTGCTGGACGACGCGGAAACCGTCGGGCTCGGAGGTCACCTCGGACCCGGCCGCGCGCAGCTTGTCGAGTACCAGAGACAGATGTTTCGGGTTCACGCCGCGCACACGGACGTCGCCACGCGTCATGGACGCCGCGATACCCCACGTCGCCGCGACGATGCGGTCTCCGATGACACGGTGGGTGGTCGGCTTCAACGATTCGACACCCTTGATGGTCAGTGTCGACGTGCCCGCTCCGGTGACGTTGGCTCCCATCTCGTTGAGCATGTTGCAGACGTCGACGATGTCCGGCTCGCGCGCGGCATTGTCGATGACCGTTTCCCCCTTGGCGAGCACAGCCGCCATCAGGATGTTCTCGGTCGCGCCGACGGACGGGAAAGCCAAGCGAATGTTGGCGCCCCGCAGCTCGTCGGCCTCCGCGACGACGCAGCCGTGCTGAATTTCGCTGTGGGCGCCGAGCAACCGCAGGCCGGACTGGTGCATGTCCAGAGGCCGCGAGCCGATGGCGTCACCACCCGGAAGCGCAACCACTGCGCGCCTGCACCGCGCGACGAGCGGGCCGAGCACGCACACCGACGCCCTGAACTGCGTCACAGCCGGGAAATCCGCGTGATGTTTCGGTTCGGCAGGCGTCGTGATGCGGACGACGTCACCTTCGAGCTCGACATCGCAGCCGAGGCCGCGCAGCACCTCGGCCATCAACGGCACGTCGAGAATGTCCGGGCAGTTGGTGATGATGCTCGTGCCCTCCGCCAACAGCGCGGCCGCCATCAGTTTCAGAACGCTGTTCTTGGCGCCCCCGACCGACACCTCGCCGACGAGTCGGTTTCCTCCGGATACCAAAAAGCGTTCACTCACAATTCGACAGCGTAGCCAGGGAAGCGCGACGGCATCCGAGCGGTACCGTGACTTCATGGCTGTGCACCTCACCCGCATCTACACGCGTACCGGCGACGACGGCACCACAGGACTCAGCGACTTCTCGCGCGTCACCAAGAACGACCCACGTCTCGTCGCCTACGCCGACTGCGACGAGACCAACGCAAGCTTGGGAGTTGTTCTAGCTCTTGGTAATCCGCCGCAGCAGGTCGTCGACGTGATTCGCACTATCCAAAGCGATCTGTTCGACGCGGGTGCGGACCTGTCCACTCCGGTCGTCGAAGACCCGAAATATCCACCGCTGCGTATCGACCAGAGCTACATCGATCGCCTCGAAGCATGGTGCGACGAGTTCAACGAGAATCTCGAGCCGCTGACGTCGTTCATCCTCCCCGGTGGCACTCCGTCGGGAGCTCTCCTGCACGCCGCACGCACGGTGTGCCGTCGCGCAGAACGCGCTGCGTGGGCCGCGGTCGACGCGAGCCCCGACACGACGAACGCACTGCCGGCGAAGTATCTGAACAGATTGTCGGACCTGCTGTTCATCCTGAGCAGGTATGCGAATCCGGACGGAGACGTCCAATGGGTTCCGGGAGCGTCGCGCTCTACCGAATAACTACGCGGGCAGGAGCGGAGCCTGCAGAAGCGACCAAAGCGGGCAGGAGCGGAGCCTGCAGAAGCGACCAAAGCGGGCAGGAGCGGAGCCTGCAGAAGCGACCAAAGCGGGCAGGAGCGAAGCCTGCAGAAGCGACTTAGGCAGCCGGCCGGCCGCGCTTCGAGCGGTCCGACGGCCGGGATTCGAGCCACGACATGAACGCGGTCAACGCACCGCGGTCGAGAGCGATCTCGTAGGTCTTGCCTCGATCCGAGAGTTCGAGGATTGCGATCTCGTCGGACATGATGTCGAACTCGTTGTCGCGGGGCGTGCGCCTGGCACCCACTTCGATACCCTGACGTGCCATCCGATGGTTGGGTCCGAGCTTCAGGCTCGACAGTTTGAAGAAGACCATCGTGTTGTCGCCGTAGCGGATGACGCCGTGGCGCCAGCCACTGCCACCCGCGACCGGCGTGACGCGCATGATGGCCGCGGTACCACCGCGCCGCAGCACGTTCAGACGGTACAGAAAAGCCGCGACGAGGCCTGCGAGCAGCACTACCAGAAGGATCAGAACGATCACTCCGATGTGCATCACAGACCTCGTCGCGGCTTGCTGTCGAATACCTAGGCGCGCTCGGCAGCGCGAATTCGGCCCTTCGCGATTGCGAGAGCTTCCTTGTCGTCACCGCCTGCGTCCAATACTGCACGAGCTGCTTCGACGTCGATGTCCTGCGCGAAGTCCGCGGACTCCGCCAGAACGGTGACGGTCTTGCCCGTGACCGACAGGAAGCCACCGTGAACTGCAGCCACGATCTTCTCCCCGTCGGTCGTCGTGATGGACACCGTCCCTGCCTCGACGAGCTGGCCCAGTACGGGCTCATGGCCGGCCATGATGCCGATCTCGCCCTCGGTCGTCTGAGCGCTCACCAGGGTCGCGTTGCCGGACCACAGCTTCTGCTCGACCGCGACGAGAGCGACCTCCATGCCGTTCGTTTCCGCAGATGTCACGTCGGGCTACTTTCCGGCCATCTTCTTCGCTGCAGCCTCGACGTCGTCGAGACCACCACAGCTGTTGAAGGCCTGCTCGGGAAGGTGGTCGTACTCGCCCTTGGTGACCTTGTCGAACGCCTCGATGGTGTCCGCCAGCGAGACGACCGAGCCGGCCTCACCGGTGAACTTCTCGGCGACGATGAAGTTCTGGCCGAGGAACTTCTGGAGACGACGCGCGCGGCCGACCAGAACCTTGTCCTCTTCCTGAAGCTCGTCCATACCGAGGATGGCGATGATGTCCTGCAATTCCTTGTACTTCTGCAGGATTCGCTTGACCTCGTTGGCGACGCGGAAGTGCTCTGCACCGACAATGCCGGGCTCGAGGATTCGCGACGTCGAGCTCAGCGGGTCCACAGCGGGGTAGATACCCATCTGCGAGATCGGACGCGAGAGCTCGGTCGTGGCGTCGAGGTGGGCGAACGTCGTCGCAGGCGCCGGGTCGGTGTAGTCGTCGGCGGGGACGTAGATCGCCTGCAGCGAGGTGATCGAACGTCCACGGGTCGAGGTGATGCGCTCCTGGAGCTCACCCATCTCGTCCGCCAGCGTCGGCTGGTAACCCACGGCAGAAGGCATACGTCCCAGAAGGGTCGACACCTCGGAACCTGCCTGCGTGAAGCGGAAAATATTGTCGATGAAGAGCAGAACGTCCTGGCCCTGAACATCGCGGAAGTACTCCGCCATCGTCAGTGCGGACAGGGCGACGCGCATACGCGTGCCCGGCGGCTCGTCCATCTGGCCGAAGACGAGGGCGGTGTCCTGAAGGACGCCCATCTCTTCCATTTCCAGGTGCAGGTCGGTGCCCTCACGAGTGCGCTCACCGACGCCTGCGAACACCGAGGTGCCCGAGAACTCGCGAGCGATACGCGTGATCATTTCCTGGATCAGAACGGTCTTGCCGACGCCGGCACCACCGAACAGACCGATCTTTCCACCCTTCACGTACGGGGTCAGAAGGTCGATGACCTTGATGCCCGTCTCGAGGATCTCGGTCTTGCCTTCGAGCTGATCGAAGGCTGGTGGCTTGCGGTGGATGCCCCACTGCTCGCCGTCGCGACCCAGTCCGGGGGTGTCGAGGCAGTCACCGAGGGCGTTGAACACGTGGCCCTTGACGACGTCGCCGACGGGAACCGAGATCGGCTTGCCCGAGTCGGCCACCGAGGTGCCACGAACCAGACCGTCGGTCGGCTGCATCGAGATGGTGCGGACCAGGTTGTCGCCGAGGTGCTGCGCAACCTCGAGCGTCAGGGTCTTCGCCACCGTCGGCAGCGTGATCTCTGCGTGCAGTGCGTTGAACAGGGCGGGGATGGCGCCGCGCGGGAACTCGACGTCCACAACGGGGCCGATGACCCGAACGACACGGCCGGACTGAGTGTCCGCTCCGCTCGCGTTCTCTTGGGTTACTGCTGCGGTCATTGCTTAGTCACTTCCTGCGCTGTCAGCCAACGCGTTCGCGCCACCAACGATTTCGCTGATTTCCTGGGTGATCTGGGCTTGCCGAGCCTGGTTCGCCTGACGGCTCAGGTTCTCGACCAATTCGTTCGCGTTGTCCGTCGCGGCCTTCATGGCGGTACGACGCGCGGCCGACTCGGATGCCGCCGCATCGAGCAGCGAGGAGTAGATCCTCGTGCTGATGTACTTCGGCAGCAGAGCCGACAGGAGGGTTCCGGCCTCGGGTTCGAAGTCGTACTGCGCCTGGACTTCCGACGCGGACGGTGAGTCGGTGAGTGCGTCGGCACCCAGTTCGATCTCTTCGTCCGTGTAGGAGATCTCCAGCGGAGCCATGCGACGAACTTCGGGCTTCTGCGTCAGCATCGACACGAATCGCGTGTAGACGATGTGCAGTTCGTCGACGCCCTCGACGGTGCCTTCACCGTTGGGTGCATCGACATCCGAACCGGATCCCGCCATGAAGAGCTCGACCAGGTGCTTGCTGGCCTTCGCTGCGTCGGCGTAGCCGGGCTCCTGGGAGAAACCCGTCCAAGCGCCCTTCACGTCGCGCTCGCGGAAGGTGTAGTACGTGAGTCCCTTCGCACCGAGCACGTAGATGACCGGATCCTTGCCCTCGGAACGCAGGAGCTGGAACAGCTCCTCCGCTTCCTTGAGCACGTTGGAGTTGTAACCACCGCACATACCGCGGTCACTGGTGACGACCAGAACTGCAGCACGCTTGGGTTCGGGCCGCTCGTTCAGCAGCGGGTGGTCCAGCGAACCGGACGCACTGGCCAACGCGGAGAGCACGTTGGTGATCTCTTCCGCGTACGGCTTCGATGCAGCAACACGGGCCTGCGCCTTGGTGATTCGCGATGTCGCGATCAACTCCTGCGCCTTGGTGATCTTCTTGGTCGAGTTGACCGACTTGATCCGGGAACGCAGCTCGAGAATGCTTGCCATCAGCTGTTCACGCTCCCTTCTCTACTCGTAACGACACTGGGCATCTCTCGCAGACCTACTTGCTGACAGTCTTGCGAGTGACGTTGACCTGCTCCTGGTTGACCTCGTCCGGGTTCAGCGTGTCCGCCTCTGCCTCGTTGACGACGCGGTTGCCCTCGGAGTCCAGGAATCCTGCCTTGAACTTCTCGGTGGCCTCGACCAGTGCCTTCTGAGCGTCCTCGTCGAGAGCCTTGCCGCCGGCAATGCTGTCGTAGACGCCGGTGGCGTTGCGGTGCAGATCTTCGAGCAGCTCGCTCTCGAAGCGACGAACGTCGCCGACGGGAACCGAGTCGTACGTGCCCTGGCCGGCGAGCCAGATCGAGACGATCTGATCTTCGACGGCAACCGGTGCGTACTGGTCCTGCTTCAGCAGCTCCACGAGGCGAGCGCCACGCTCGAGCTGTGCCTTGGAGGCCGCGTCGAGGTCGGAAGCGAAAGCCGAGAAGGCTTCGAGCTCACGGAACTGAGCGAGCTCGAGACGCAGAGAACCGGAGACCTTCTTCATGCCCTTGGTCTGCGCTGCGCCACCGACTCGGGACACGGAGATACCGACGTTGATGGCGGGGCGAACACCCTTGTTGAACAGGTCCGACTCCAGGAAGACCTGGCCGTCGGTGATGGAGATGACGTTGGTCGGAATGTAGGCCGAGACGTCGTTGGCCTTGGTCTCGATGATCGGCAGAGCCGTCAGCGATCCACCGCCGAGCTCGTCGGACAGCTTCGCCGAGCGCTCCAGCAGACGGGAGTGCAAGTAGAAGACGTCACCGGGGTAAGCCTCGCGGCCCGGCGGGCGACGCAGCAGCAGCGAGATGGCACGGTATGCCTCGGCCTGCTTCGTCAGGTCGTCGAACACGATGAGGACGTGCTTGCCCTGGTACATCCAGTGCTGGCCGATGGCCGAGCCGGTGTACGGAGCGAGCCACTTGAAGCCTGCGGAGTCGGAGGCGGGAGCCGCGACGATGGTCGTGTACTCCAGTGCGCCCTGCTCTTCGAGCGCGGCCTTGACGCCTGCGATCGTGGAGCCCTTCTGGCCGATGGCGACGTAGATGCAGCGAACCTGCTTCTTCTCGTCGCCGGACTCCCAGTTGGCCTTCTGGTTCAGGATGGCGTCGATGCAGACGGCGGTCTTGCCCGTCTTGCGGTCGCCGATGACGAGCTGGCGCTGTCCGCGGCCGATCGGGGTCATGGCGTCGATGGCCTTGATACCGGTCTGCAGCGGCTCTTCGACCGGCTGACGCTCGAGCACGGTCGCTGCCTGCAGTTCGAGTGCGCGGTTCTCGGTCGACTCGATGTCGCCGAGGCCGTCGATGGGCTGGCCCAAGGGGTTGACGACGCGGCCGAGGTAGCCGTCGCCGACCGGCACGGACAGAACGTCACCCGTGCGCTTGACTTCCTGGCCTTCTTCGATGTGCTCGTAGTCACCGAGGATGACCGCACCGATCTCGGTGGCATCCAGGTTCAGCGCCACACCGAGCACGCCGCCGGGGAATTCCAGCAGCTCGTTGGACATCGCCGACGGCAGCCCGGACACGTGCGCGATTCCGTCGCTCGTGTCGGTAACCGTGCCGACCTCCTCGCGGGAAGACTCCGGTGAGTAGCTCGCGGTGAAGTTCTCGATCGCGCTACGGATCTCGTCGGAGGAGATCGTCAGCTCCGCCATATTGTTTCCTGCTCTTCCTTCGATGTTCGCGGTATCAAACGCTTCGAAACGTCGAAACGCTTTTCCTCGGACTGTGGTGTCCGTACTCGGACTACTTGAGTGTCTTTCGCAATGCAGCGAGGCGTCCTGCCCCACTACCGTCGATGACCTCGTCGCCTATCCGGACCACGAGTCCGCTGAGCAGTTCGGTATCGACCTCGACGTGCACGGTGACGGGCTTGCCGTACGTACGTGTCAGTGTCGCAGTCAGCTTTTCGAGCTGACTGTCGCTGAGCGGCGCCGCACTCCGCACATGAGCGACAGCTCGGTCACGGACCTTCGCCGCCTGCCCAGCCAGCGCGTCGAGCGCGTCGGCCGGAGCCGTCGTGCGCAGACGACTGACTGCCTGGATCGCCAGGGCCTCGGTGACCGCGGTCACCTTGCCGTAGAGAAGGCGTCCGAGCAGCTCACGCTTCGCCTGGACCGGCTTGCCGAGATCCGACAGAGCCTGCTCGAGCGACGGGTTGGCTGCGACGATGCGGCCGAGGCGGAACAGTTCGTCCTCGACCGTATCGAGCTGGTTCTGATCTGCCGCGGCGCGAAGCAGCGCTTCACGTCCCAGCTCGACCAATGAGTTCAGCAGGTCCGATGCCTTGGACCAGCTCTCCGAGACAGCGCTCTTCAGAATGCGAGCGGTGATCTCGGAGACCTGTCCGGCGAACAGCTCCTCCACGAGAGCGCTGCGACGAGTCGCCGAAACCGACGCGTCGGCCAGCGCGGTACGCAACGTGCGCTGACCGTCGAGGGACTCGACGACAGCGAAGAGCTCTGCACCGGTCTGCGCGGCAGCAGCAGTTTCCGCACCTGCCGACGCAGACCCCAGCGCATCGTTCGCAACCGAACGCGTGCGGGCAAGAGCCTCACGAGAAGTTGCGTACATGGTCATCTCACTTTCCGGCTGCAGAGTCAGCCGTGACGGAGTCGAGTTCGCTCAGGAAACGATCGATCGAGCCTGCGCGCTTCGCCTCGTCGGACAACTGCTCTCCGATGACCTTCTCGGCGAGTTCCACTGCCGTGCGTCCGAGATCGGCACGGAGTTCCGTGACGATCTGCTGACGCTGCGCGACGAGCTGGCTGTGGCCTGCGGCCACGATCCGGTCGCTCTCTTCCTGCGCCTTCGTCTTCATTTCGGCGAGAATGGCCTGTCCCTGGCTGCGTGCGTCCTCACGGATCGCCGCTGCCTCGGACCGAGCGTCGGCGAGCTGCTTCTGGTACTGCTCGAGAGCAGCCTTGGCCTCTGCCTGCGCCTCTTCGGCCTTCTTGATGCCGCCTTCGATCAGATCGCTACGTTGCGCCAGGACGGCCGAGAACTTCGGGAGGATGTACTTCCAGAAGACGAAGCCGATGACAGCGATGCAGACCAAAGACCAAACGATGTCGTATGTCGCGGGGAGGAGAGGATTGATGTCCTCGCCTTCCTCCGCGGCCAAGATCGCGATGTTGGTTGCCATGTCGAATTAACCGAACAGGAAGCCGGCGACGATACCGATCAGCGCGAGAGCTTCGGTGAACGCGATACCGAGGAACATGTTGGTACGGATGGTGCCCTGGAGCTCGGGCTGACGCGCGATGCCCTCGATGGCCTTGCCGACCACGATGCCTACACCGATGCCAGGTCCGATGGCTGCGAGGCCGTAACCGATGGCGCCGTAGCCGCCACCCGTAACGGTGGTCTCGGTGACTTCCTGTGCCAGGTACGCGAGGCTCATTTGATTTCCGTTCCCTTTCTGTTGCCCATCACCGGTCGGTGCGTGGGTCAGGTAGATCTGTCGGTCGAGCGGTCTAGTGAGAGTCGGCGTGCAGCGCGAGATCGATGTACACCGCGGTCAGCAGGGCGAACACGTACGCCTGCAGACCGATGACGAGCATCTCGAACAGCGTGAAGCCGAAGCCCGCTGCAAGCGAGAACACGCCGAAAATCTTCATTCCCGCCGCGGCCTGGAAGAAGAAGAACTGGGTCGCGCTGAAGAACAGCACGAGCATGAGGTGGCCGGCCAGCATGTTGGCCATGAGACGAACGGTCAGCGTGAACGGCCGCAGGATGAAGGTCGAGATGAACTCGATCGGGATCAGAATTATGTGCAGGGCAGGCGGAACGTTCGGAACCACGATGCTGCTCTTCACGTACTTGAAGAAGCCGTACTTCTTGATGCCCACGTAGTTGAACGTGACGTAGGCGATCGCTGCGAGGACGATCGGCATACCGATTCGCGCGTTGGGCGAGATGTTCAGGAACGGAATGATTCCGGAAAGGTTCATGAACAACACGGCGAAGAAGATCGTCATGATGATCGGCAGGAAGCGCTTTCCCTGCTCCTTGCCGAGGATCTCGTCGGCGATCTGAACCTTGACGAAGTCGAGCATGTACTCGACACCGTTCTGCAGACCCCGCGGAACGACCTTCGGGCTTCGCATCGCGAACGCGAACAACACGACCAGCACGAGGGTCATGAGAATGCGAATCAGCATCAGCCGGTCGAGTTCGAAGGGGGTGCCTTCGAACAACACAGCGGGAGGAAAGAAGTCGGTTAGTGACGGCGGGTGGAACTCCGCAGCCAAGTTGGTGACGCTCAGCGGTCTCTCCCGTGTTCGGGCCGCAGACATCTACGACTGCGGTTCGATCGGACATTGACGATCTATCAAGTCGACGATATCGGCTCGAGGTCGTCAGCAGCTGAGGCAGATTTTCAGGTCGGCCAGCGTCTGTCGGGTGTCGGCGACTCACGTCGACTCGGTAACTTCTCGTTACCTGCAAGCGCCTTCGTGCACGCGAAATGTCCCATTCGCGGCAGTCCACCACTTACTTGGTCGGAACTTTATCAACACAACTACGACGATGTGTAGGTGGGGCCGATTCTTGACCGATTACGACACATCGTCGTACTACTTCTCGTCGGACCCCGGTGTCGCAGGCGGTTCGTCCACATAGGGGGCCTTGGTGCGCACGACGCCGTACACCTCGGCACCCAGCACCAGAACCAGTGCCGCGATGACGACGCCTGCGAGTGCGCCCTTGCTGTAGAAATCCATGTCCTTCAGGACAGCGAGAACAACCACGGCCAGCAGCATCTTGACGATCCACCCGCCGAGCAGAACCGCGCCCGCCATGGTCGGTGGGAACTTCGACGTCAACGCGATGGACAACGCTGTCGTCAGGATGAAACCGCCGCCGAGAGCGGCTCCGATGAGCGCTCCCCACAACCCGGGGAGCCCCGCGACCAGCGTTGCGACGACTGCGCCGACGACGGCGAGCACCACGAGACCGATCACCCCGTAGCGAACCGCGGCGCGCATCGTGTCGGACTGATCGGGCACGGGCGTTGGAGAGAAGCTCACAGGCGCACAGACTACCCAGTGGCGCGCGACGTCACGCCCGACGCCCTCTTCGACCAGCGGCGCGCGAGCGCCGTCGCTGTCGGGCGAGATCCAATCGGACCGAGGGGACGGCCGTCACCACCAGCGCGAACACGAGGCCGGCCGCCACCAGGAGCACGACGACGCGACGGTCGATGAGCGACGACCCGACAGCTCCGAACGCCAGTACGCCCACCCACAGGTAGATCACGAGCACGACGCGTCGGTGCGAGTGACCGATCTGCAGCAACCTGTGATGCAGGTGCATCTTGTCCGGGCTGAACGGGCTGCGACCGGCGCGGGTGCGCCGAACCACGGCGAGCAGCAGGTCGAGGATCGGAATGAACATGACCGCACCGACGAGCAGAATCGGCGACAACAGACCGAGCAGGTCACGTGGGCCGTACGCGACGAGCGGGATCCGGCCGGACGCGCTCGTCGACACCGTCGCGAGCATCAGGCCGATGAGCATGGACCCGGAGTCGCCCATGAAGATGCGGGCGGGCTGGAAGTTGTGCGGGAGAAATCCCAGGCACGCGCCCGCCAACGCTGCTGCGATGACGGTCGGCGGATAGATGCCGACGTCGCCGCCCTGCTCGTGCAGCAGGCCCACCGAGAAGACACAGATGGCGATGGACGCGATCAACCCGAGTCCGGCAGCGAGCCCGTCCAGCCCGTCGACGAAGTTCATCGCGTTGACCATCACGACCGTCACCAGCACCGTGACCAGTCCGGCCTGGAGCTGATCGAGCACGACCGTCTGCACGTCGGACCACGGAACGTAGATGATGTACCAGCTCACGCCCATCACGACGAGCACACCGGCGGCGGTCACCTGGCCGACGAACTTGGTCAGAGCGTCGAGACCCCATCGATCGTCGATGATGCCGACGACGACGATGACGCACCCGGCGAGCAGCGCAGCGGGAATGTCCTGGGTGTACTCCGAGTCGAATCCTCGCGCCAACGCCGGAAGTTGCGACGCGAACAGCAGCGCGACCAGCATGCCGAGGTACATGCCGGTGCCGCCGAGCCGCGGCGTCGGGGTGACGTGCACGTCGCGTTCGCGAGGCGCTGCGACCGCTCCGAACTTGATCGCGAGGACGCGAACTCCGCCGGTGGCGAGGAACGTCACGACGGCCGCGGTCAGGAAGACCAGCAGCAACTCCCTGATCGGGACGCCTGCTCCCTGCCCCGGCTGTGCCAGTACGTCGACCGTCATGCGCGAGGGTACGCAGGCTTGCGGGTCACGAGGCTCGTGACGTCGTCCCGGATCGACGCGATCTCGCGGTCACCGGCCTCGGTACCCATCTCTGCGCGAACAGCGCGCGCGACGAGCGACGACACCGCCTGCATGTCCGACGCGTCGAACCCCTGCGTCGTCACTGCTGCCGAGCCGACACGAATTCCCGACGCGACCGCGGGCGGAGCCGGGTCGAACGGGATCGCATTCTTGTTCAGCGTGATGCCTGCCGCCTCGCATCGCGCCTCGGCCGTTCGGCCGTCGACTCCGAGGTTCTGTAGGTCGAGCAGCGCGAGGTGCGTGTCGGTTCCGCCGGAGACGGCACGCATGCCGTTCTCGACCAGACCGGACGCAAGGGCTGCCGAGTTGGACACGACGTCGGCCGCGTAACGCTTGAACGCGACGGTCGATGCCTCGGCGAACGCGACGGCCTTCGCCGCGACGGTGTGCATCGCCGGACCGCCTTGGCTGAACGGAAAGACCGCCTTGTCGATGGCGCGCGCGTGTTCCGCACGGCACATCAGCATCCCGCCTCGGGGTCCGCGCAGCACCTTGTGCGTGGTCGCCGAGACCACGTCCGCATACGGTACGGGCGATGGGATCGCTTGTCCGGCAACGAGACCGATGAAGTGAGCCGCGTCGACCCACAGGATTGCACCGACTTCGTCGGCGATCGAACGGAAGGCGGCGAAGTCGATCAGGCGCGAGTAGGCCGTAGCCCCTGCGACGATGATTCGGGGGCGGTGGACGAGGGCGAGCTCGCGGACCTCGTCGTAATCGATCAGTTCGGTGTCTCGTCGCACGTGGTACGGGATCGGCGTGAACCACCGGCCGGAGAAGCTGACCTTCGAACCGTGTGTCAGGTGTCCGCCGTGCGGCAGGCTCATCGCGAGAATCGCATCACCGGGCTGCGCGAACGCGGCGTAGACCGCGAGGTTCGCGTTGGCACCCGAATGCGGTTGCACGTTGACGTGATCGGCGCCGAACAGCGTCTTCGCCCGCTCGATCGCGAGGTTCTCGGCGCGATCGACGACCTCGCAGCCACCGTAGTAACGGTTGCCCGGATAGCCCTCGGCGTACTTGTTGCCGAGCACGCTCCCCAGTGCCGTGAGGACCGCGGGGCTCGCGAAATTCTCGCTTGCGATCAACTGCAGGCCGGAACGCACACGGCCGAGTTCACCGAGCAGGACGTCGGCGATCTCTGGATCGGCAGCCTCCAACTCGGTGAAGTCGGGGCCGAAGAAGTCGGGCGTCGTCACGTGGCAGCACTCCCCTGCCGCAGGCTGTCCGCCGTCACGCCGAGAACCTCACCGACGGCGTCGGCCGAGATGGCGCCCTCGCGCAGGATGCGCGGGTTCTCCGACGTCAGGTCGACGATGGTCGATGCGACGGCGTGCTCGGCCGGTCCACCGTCGAGGTACACCGCGGCGGAACCCCCGAGCTGATCACGAGCCTCCACGACCGTCGTCGCAGGCGGTTGACCGGAGATGTTGGCGCTCGAGACCGCCAAGGGCCCGACCTCGCGCAGCAACTCGAGCGCAACCGGGTGCAGCGGCATACGCAACATGACGGTGCCCTGTGCGTCGCCGAGATCCCAGGCCAGCGACGGTGCCTGCTGCACGACGACGCTCAGCGCGCCCGGCCAGAACGCCTTGATCAGATCGCGCGTGCGCGGACGGACGCCCTGGACGAGTCCGTCGATGGTGTTCCAGGATCCGACGAGCACCGGTACCGGCATGTCGCGACCGCGGCCTTTGGCGCGCAGAAGGTCGGTGACCGCGCTGCTGTCGAAGGCGTCGGCAGCCAGGCCGTAGAGAGTGTCCGTCGGCATGACGACGAGTCGACCGGACTTGAGGGCGCCTCGGGCAGCGGTCAGTCCGGCGGCCCGGGAATCGGCTTGCTGGCAGTCGTAGACGGTGCTCACTCCCCTATCCTGTCACTCACCTCCCGCGAGACGGCAGATGGCTCGCGGGAGTGCGTCAGTGGCCCGACACGTCCGTTTTCGACACGGCCGCTCTGGACGCGACGACGAACCGCGGCCGTCCTGCGAGATCCGGGTGTTCCTCGACCCCGGCGAAGATGCGTCGGCGCTCGAACAACTCGGCCACCTGGCGCCCGTGGGAGTCGTCGTGTTCGACGCCCGCCGCTCCCCCGACGCGCAGCAGACGTGCGATCGTCCCGATCATGGGCTCGATGACCGACAGTCCGTCCGCGCCACCGAACAGTGCACGATGCGGGTCGTGGTCCACGACTTCCGGTTCGAGTTCCGCACCGAGCGGAATGTACGGCGGATTGGACACGATGAGGTCGACGCGCCCGTCGAGGTCGGTGAGCAGCGTTCGGTCGGTGACGTCGCCGTGATGCAGCGTGATCGGCGTATCCCCTTGTTCCGCACGCAGATCCGCGTTGCGACGCGCCCACGCCAGAGCAGGTGGATCGATTTCGACGGCGTGAACTTCGGCGTCCGGCCGGGCATTCGCCACGGCGAGCGCCAAAGCGCCTGAGCCGGTGCACAAGTCGACGACGACGGGCGGCTTGGTATCGACGCGTTCGAGAAACGCCAGAGCCCAGCCGAGCAACAGCTCGGTCTCGGGGCGTGGAACGAACACTCCCGGACCGACTTCCACGTCGATGTTGCCGAGAGCCGTTGTGCCGGTGATGTATTGAAGTGGAATACGCTTCGCGCGTTGCTCGACGGTCTTCATGTACGCGTCGATGATCTCGGGCTCGACCAAGGGGACGAGCCCGAGACGGCCGCGTTCGACACCGACGATGTGCGACGCCAACAACTCGGCGTCGACGCGAGCGCTCGGGACACCTGCGGCCTCCAACTTGCCGGTGGCGTCGAGAATGGCCAGGCGCAGTGGTTTACGAGTCACGAGTACAGCGTGCCACGAAGTGTCATTCCGCCTGCATGCGAGCCTCGCGGTCGGCCTTGCCGAGCGCGTCGAGCAACGCGTCGAGTTCGCCGTCGAGGACCGCGTCGAGGTTGTGTGCCTTGAATCCGATGCGGTGATCGGTGATTCGGTTCTCGGGGAAGTTGTACGTGCGAATGCGCTCGGAGCGGTCGACGGTCCGCACCTGGCTGGCCCGCCCCGCTGCGGCTTCCTCGTCGGCAGCTTCCTCGGCCGCGGCCTGCAGGCGCGCGGCGAGCACCTGCATGGCACGTGCCTTGTTCTGGAGCTGAGATCGTTCGTTCTGGCAGGTGACGACGATTCCGGTGGGCAGGTGCGTGATGCGAACCGCGGAGTCCGTCGTGTTGACGCCCTGGCCACCCTTGCCGGACGAGCGGTATACGTCGATACGCAGATCGGTCTCGTCGATCTGGACTTCCTCGACCTCTTCGGGCTCGGGATAGACGAGAACGCCTGCCGCGGAGGTGTGCACGCGTCCCTGCGACTCGGTGACCGGCACACGCTGTACGCGGTGCACGCCGCCTTCGAACTTCAGCCGCGCCCAGACGCCGTCGAGCGAATCGCCCTTGGTCTTGATCGACAGCGTCGCATCCTTGTATCCACCGAGGTCGGAAACGTTGGCGTCGAGGATCTCGACGCGCCAGCCGCGTCGTTCCGCGTACCGGACGTACATGCGAGCCAGATCGGAGGCGAACAAAGCCGATTCCTCGCCACCCTCACCGGACTTCACCTCGAGGACGATGTCGTCGCCGTCGTGCGGATCGCGGGGAGCCAGCAGATCGGCGAGCGTCTGCTCCAGCGTCTCCACCGACTGTTCGAGGTCGGGAATCTCGGCGGCGAACGACGCGTCGTCGGCGGCCAGTTCGCGGGCGGCGGCCAGATCGTCCTGTGCCGAGACGAGTTTGCCGTGCACGGACATGATCGGCGCCAACTCTGCGAAGCGTTTACCCGCACGACGTGCAGCACTGGGGTCGTTGTGCAGCGCCGGGTCCGCCAGCTGCTGCTCGAGGCCCGAGTGTTCGGCCAGAATGTCGTCGATGGCCGAAGGCTTCGTCATCCTCGCCATGGGTGTGCTCCGCTCTCGTGAATCCTCGATAGGTATGAAAAAAGCCGACGCCCGCCCTGCAAACTGCACAGGGCGGGCGTCGGCGAAACAGCTAGCTGTCGGCTGCAGCCTTCTTGCCGGCGCGCTTTCCGTAGCGAGCCTCGAAGCGTGCAACGCGACCACCGGTGTCGAGAATCTTCTGCTTGCCCGTGTAGAACGGGTGGCACTGCGAGCAGACCTCGACGTTGATGCGCTCTTTGTCGGTGGTGCTACGCGTCTCGAAAGTATTTCCGCAACCACAGACCACGGTGGTGGTGGTGTAGTCGGGGTGGATTCCTGCCTTCATGGTGTCCCTTTCCAATGGTCGCCGGGTCGACCTCGCCGTTCGAGGACGTGAACCGGAACCGGACTCGGCCGTTCAGTATGCCAGAGAGAGCGGTTGACCTGCTAATCGCTCACTGACAGGTGCTTCAACACGGGCACTTCGACTCTTGTTCCCAGTCGTGCGTGCGAATGTACAGCGGGCTGTACATTCGCACGCACGGGTGCCTAGTCGTCGAGCGCGCCGGGCGCGGTCTTCGACACCTGGATCAGGAACTCGAGGTTGTTCTTGCTCTTCTTGAGCCGGTCGATCAACAGATCGATGGCCTGGTGCGAGTCGAGGCCCGACAGCACGCGGCGGAGCTTGTGCAGCACCGCTGCCTCGTCCGAGCTGAGCAGCAGCTCGTCCTTACGCGTACCGGACGGGTTGACGTCGACGGCCGGGAAGACGCGTCGCTCGGCGATCTTGCGATCGAGCTTGAGCTCGGCGTTACCGGTGCCCTTGAACTCCTCGAAGATGACCGTGTCACCGGTGGAACCGGTCTCGACCATCGCGGTGGCGATGATGGTGAGCGATCCGCCGTTCTCGATGTTGCGCGCAGCACCCAGGAAACGCTTGGGCGGGTACAGCGCGGTCGAGTCGACACCACCGGACAGGATGCGTCCCGATGCAGGCGAGCTGTTGTTGTACGCACGGCCGAGTCGCGTGATCGAGTCGAGCAGCACGACGACGTCCTGGCCGGCCTCGACGAGACGCTTCGCACGCTCGATGGCGAGCTCGGCCACCGACGTGTGGTCGCCCGGTGGACGGTCGAACGTCGAGGCGATGACCTCGCCGTTCACCGAACGCTGCATGTCGGTGACTTCCTCGGGACGCTCGTCGACGAGGACGACCATCAGGTAGCACTCGGGATTGTTGACCGAGATGGCGTTGGCGATGGCCTGCAGAACGCTGGTCTTACCGGCCTTCGGCGGGCTCACGATCAGCGCACGCTGGCCCTTACCGATCGGCATGACCAGGTCGATGATGCGCGTGGTCAGGATGTTCGGCGTGGTCTCGAGACGCAGACGCTGGTTCGGGTAGAGCGGCGTCAGCTTGCCGAACTCGGGACGCTTGCGCGCCGATTCGACGTCGCCGCCGTTGACGGTGTCGAGACGAACGAGCGGGTTGAACTTCTGGCGCTGGTTCGACTGTTCGCCTTCACGCGCGACTCGAACGGCACCGGTGATCGCGTCGCCGCGACGAAGTCCGTTCTTGCGCACCAGGTTCATCGAGACGTAGACGTCGTTCGGACCCGCCAGGTACCCGGACGTACGCACGAACGCGTAGTTGTCGAGAACGTCGAGGATGCCCGCTACGGGCTGGAGAACGTCGTCCTCGCGAATCTCGGGCTCGCGCTCGCGTCCCTCGCTGCCGCCGCCGTCACGGTCGCGTCCACGACGACGCTCGCGGAACCGGCGACCCCGACGACCACGACCTTCTCCGTCGTCGTCCTGGTTGTCGCGGTTGTCACGATCGGACCGCGGACCGTTGTTGCGGTCTTCACGGTTGTCGTTCCGATTGTCGTTGCGGCTGTCGCCTCGGTTCTCGCCCCGGTTGTCACCCTGGTTACGACCACGGTTCCGGTTGTTCTCACCACGACCGTCGCCACGACCGTCGGACCGGTTGCCGTCGCCGCGGCCGTTGTCGGACCCACGGCCCTCGGAACGCGTGTTGTCGCCGCGGTTTTCCGAACGGTTGCCGTCGCCGCGCGTCGCGGTGTCGTTGTCCGAAGCTTCGGTGCGAGCGCCGCCGTCGGCACGGTTTCCGCGGCCACGACGCGGACGCTCGGAGGCTGCGTTGTCGGATTGTTCCTTGTCGGCAACAGGAGCGCTGGACTCGGAAGCCGACTCGGAGGAAGCCGTGTCGTCGAGCGGAAGCTGGTCGGGTGCACCGGCACGACGACCGGAAGCCCGACGTCCCCGCGTGCGACGCGGCGCCTCGGCCGCATCGTCGGTCGCCGCAGGCGCGGCCGCCGGAGCGTCGTCGACGGGAGCCTTGTCCGCTACGGCCGCAGCGCGACGCGATGTCTTGGGTGCCGCCTCGGCCTTCGGCTGCGCTTCGATCTTCGAAGGCGCGGCACCGCCTGCCTGACGTGCAGAAATTGCGGCGATCAGGTCGCCTTTGCGCATGCCCGAGATGCTCTTGATGCCGAGTTCTCCCGCGAGACTACGCAGCTCGGTGAGCACCATTCCGGACAGGCCAGCTCCGCGGCGCGTTTTCTCGGGCGCAGAGATCAGTTCCGTATCGGTCACGGAGGTCCTTTCCTTCCCTCGCTCGCAGTCTGCGCAGTCGAGGGTTCGTTCCGCAGCTCGAATCTCGTATCGAACCCGGATGTAGCCGTTCACGATCGACACGCTTCGGACAGACGACCGATTCCGATGCCGCGTGTGTGTTGCGGATGGGAATCGAGCCAGGAACGTCAACCACCCCGGACGTGGAATCCCCCGGATGCAGCAACTTGAATGCCCTGGTGAAAACCGGCGTCTGAAGCGCACGATGTACGGACGAACCTCAGAATAGCCCTGTTCGACACAGTCGGCAAGAACCGGTTACCGGCGAGTCACCCGATTCGGACGCCGTCGGCGACCTCGAGCTCGAGAACTTTCAGTCCTTCGCTGTCTGCCTGTTCCTTCATGTCCTGCGGAAACGGTTCCGTGCACAGAGCCAGTACCGTCGGCCCGGCGCCAGACAACACCGCCGCGATGCCGCGCGCGCGCAGTGACGAGATCCACTTCGTCGCGTCCGGCAACGCACTCGAACGCTGACCTTGATGCAACAGGTCCTCGGTCGCGGCCATCAACAGATCGGGCCTCTGTGTCAGCGCGACGACCGCGAGCGCTCCCCTGCTGACATTGAACGCCGCGTCGCGATGCGGGACCAATTCCGGTAGCAGACCACGGGTATGCGACGTCGACGATCGCTCCGAGGGTACGAGCGCGACGACGCGGATGTCCGGATGCACGGCAAGACGCACGGCCGAATAGGTGCGTTGCGTGATGCTCGCGCTTGCCGGCTCGCTCCACGACACGACGGCACCGCCGAGCACACTGGCCGACGCGTTGTCCGGATGACCTTCGAATTCGGACGACAACTGCACGAGTTGCTCGTCGCTCAGCGCGAGCGACGGATCGAGTTTCGCCGCGAGACCGTTGGCGGCCGCCAGTCCTCCGACGACCGCCGACGCCGATGATCCGAGACCACGCGAATGCGGAATGACGTTGTTGCACACCACATCCAGGCCGTCGGCCCAGACGCCTGCCGCCTCCAGCCCACGCTCGATCGCCCGTACGACGAGATGCGTCGGCCCCCACGGGACGTCGTCGGCACCTTCGCCCTGAACGTGGATGCTCAGACCCGACGTGGTCGTGGTGACGGTGACCTCGTCGTACAGGCCCAGTGCGATACCGAGGGTGTCGAACCCCGGGCCGAGATTGGCACTCGACGCAGGCACACGGGCGGTCACGGTCAGACCGGTCGGCAGCGTTGTCGTCATGGTCGCGGATTCTGTCACTACGCCAGCTCGAGCGCAGACGCCACAGCGACGGGATCGACCGGGATGGGTTCGACGACAGGCATTCCCGACAGTGCGGTGTCGGGGTCCTTGAGGCCGTTGCCGGTCACGGTGCAGACGACGGTCAGTCCGCTGTCCAGCCAGCCTTCCTTACGTGCGGCGAGCAGGCCGGCGATGCTTGCCGCCGACGCAGGCTCGACGAAGACACCTTCGGTCCTGGCGACCAGGCGGTAGGCCTCGAGAATCTCGTCGTCGGTGGCCGCACGGAACGCGCCGCCCGACTCTTCCTTGGCTGCGACCGCACCGTTCCACGACGCGGGCGAACCGATGCGGATCGCGGTGGCGATGGTTTCCGGATCCTTCACCGGTGCACCGCTGACGAGAGGTGCTGCGCCCGCGGCCTGGACACCGAGCATGCGCGGCTTGACCGACGTGATGCCGTCACGGAAATACTCGGAGTATCCACGCCAGTACGCGGTGATGTTTCCGGCGTTGCCGACCGGAAGTGCATGCACGTCAGGCGCTTTGCCGAGTGCGTCGCACACCTCGAACGCGGCCGTCTTCTGTCCCTCGATACGCACGGGGTTGACGGAGTTGACGAGGCCGATCGTCGGGAACTCGGCCGTGGTCTTACGGGCGAGCTCGAGGCAGTCGTCGAAGTTGCCCTGCACCTGAATGATCTTCGCGCCGTGCATGACTGCCTGGGCGAGCTTGCCCATTGCGATCTTGCCCTGCGGCACGAGCACCGCGCAGCCCATCTTGGCCTTGGCCGCGTACGCAGCGGCGGACGCCGACGTGTTGCCCGTCGACGCGCACAGCACAGCTTCCTGGCCGCGAGCGAGCGCGTCGGTGACGGCCATCGTCATACCGCGGTCCTTGAACGACCCCGTCGGGTTGAGCCCCTCCACCTTCAGATGTACGTCGCATCCGGTGATCTCGGACAGGTGCTCCGCGTGGATCAGCGGCGTGCCACCCTCGAGCAGGGTCACGGTCTTCCAGTCCGGTCCGAGAGCGAGGCGATCGCGGTACGCCTCGATCAGCCCTGGCCACGGCGTGTGAACGGTCATTCGGTGGTGCCTTCCAATCTGAGAACGCTTGCGACTGACGTGACGACGTCGAGCTTCTCGAGCGCCGAGACGGTTTCGGAGAGTGCGGAATCCGCGGCGACGTGGGTGACGACGACGAGGCGGGCGCCGTCGCCCGCATCCTGCTGACGGACTGTCGAGATACTGACGTCACGCTTGGAGAACTCGGCCGCGACCGTCGCCAGAACGCCCGGGCGATCGGCCACCTGCATGCTCACGTAGTACCGAGTGGGGATGTCTCCTATGGGCGCAACCTTGAGTTTGGCGTACTTCGACTCCAGCGGACCGCGTCCGCCGTAGAACTTGTTGCGTGCGGCCATCACCAGGTCGCCGAGCACGGCAGACGCCGTCGGCGAACCGCCTGCACCCTGTCCGTAGAACATGAGACGTCCTGCAGCCTCGGCTTCGACGACCACGGCGTTGAACGCGCCGTTCACCGTCGCCAGCGGGTGGTTCCGCGGAACGAGCGCCGGGTAGACGCGAGCGGAGATACGCTCCTTGCCCTTCGGCGTCGTGATGCGTTCGCAGATGGCGAGCAGCTTGATGGTGCAGTCGAGCGACCGTGCCGTCTGCAGGTCCTCCCCGGTGATCTTGCTGATGCCCTCGCGGTAGACGTCGCCCGCGGTGACGCGGGTGTGGAACGCGATCGACGCGAGAATCGCAGCCTTGGACGCGGCGTCGTAACCCTCGACGTCGGCGGTGGGATCCGCTTCGGCGTACCCGAGACGTCCCGCTTCGGCGAGCGTCTCGGCGTAGTCGGCACCCGTGTCGTCCATCGCGGACAGGATGAAGTTGGTCGTGCCGTTGACGATTCCGGCGACCTTGTTGACGCGATCGCCTGCGAGCGACTGCATCAGCGGGCGCACGACCGGAATGGCGCCCGCGACGGCAGCCTCGAAATACAGGTCGGCGCGGGACTTCTCGGCCGCGTCGTTGAGCTCGCCCGCGTACTCGGCGAGCAACGCCTTGTTCGCGGTGACGACCGACTTGCCCTTCTCGAGGGCCGAGAAGATCAGCTTGCGAGGAACGTCGATGCCGCCCAGCACCTCGACGACGAGATCGACGTCCTCGCGCTCGACGAGCGACGCCGGATCGTCGGTCAGCAACGAGGCGTCGACGCCACGATCACCGTCGATGCGACGCACTGCGATGCCCCGAATCTCCAGCGGCGCACCTACTCTCGCCTCGAAGTCGGCTGCGTTCTCGGTCAGAATGCGAACGACTTCGCTTCCGACGTTTCCGAGACCGAGAACGGCCACACCCAACGGCTTCGATGTCACGGCTGCACCTCCAAGCTGAGCAGATCTTCCAATGTCTCCCGGCGCAGAACGAGGCGGGACTTTCCGTCTTTCACTGCCACGACGGCAGGTCGAGTCAACAGGTTGTACCGACTGGACATCGAGTAGCAGTACGCACCGGTCGCGGCGACGGCCAACAGGTCGCCCGGTCCGACGTCGCTCGGCATCCACGTGTTCTTGATAACGATGTCGCCGCTCTCGCAATGCTTTCCGACGACCCGAGCGAGCACCGCATCCGATTCGCTGTCACGCGAGACCAACCTGCAGTCGTACTCGGCCTGGTACAGCGACGTACGAATGTTGTCGCTCATTCCACCGTCGACGCTGATGTAGCGGCGACGAGTCTTCGCATCGACCGTCACGTCCTTGGTGGTGCCGACCTCGTACAGCGTGACCGTGCCAGGACCGGCGATGGCGCGTCCCGGCTCGACGTCGATACGAGGCACCGGCAGGCCCACGGCCGCCGATTCGCTTGCGACGATGGACTTCAACTTCGCGGCGAGGTCCTCGACCGCGGGCGGGTCGTCACTGGCCACGTACGAGATGCCCATGCCGCCACCGAGATCGATGGTCGAGATCTGCGCAGTCTTGTCGGTACCGAACTCCGACACCACGTCTCGCAGCAGGCCCAGCAACTTGTGCGCGGCGAGTTCGAAACCGTCGACCTCGAAGATCTGCGAGCCGATGTGGCTGTGCAGTCCGACGAGTCGCAGGTTGTCGGCGGCGAAGACACGGCGAACCGCGTCCAGCGCCGAGCCGTCGGCCAGCGAGAATCCGAATTTCTGATCCTCGTGCGCGGTCGCGATGAACTCGTGCGTGTGTGCCTCGACCCCGACGGTGACGCGCACCAGGACGTCCTGAACGACACCGAGTTCTCCGGCGACGGCGTCGAGTCGGTCGATCTCGATGCTCGAGTCGAGTACGACGTGTTCGACCCCGGCTCGCACGCCTGCGGTCAGCTCGTCGATCGACTTGTTGTTGCCGTGCATGGCAATTCGGTTCGCCGGGAATCCCGCGGCGAGTGCGATGCCCAGTTCACCGCCGGAGCACACGTCGAGCGAGAGTCCCTCGTCGGCGATCCAGCGCGCTATCTCTCCGCACAGGAACGCTTTGGACGCGTAGTGAACTCGTGCCGGGTCACCGAACGCCGACGCCATTTCCCGTGCCCGCGAACGGAAGTCGTCCTCGTCGATGACGAACAGCGGGGTGCCGTACTGCTCGGCCAGTTCGGTGACCGGCACTCCGGCGAGGCGGACCACGCCGTCGTCGCCGCGAGCGGCGTTGCGCGGGAAGACATGCGCGGGAAGCGTTGTCATCTCCGACGCCGAGGCGGGTCGTTCCGTCCACGACTCCTTGGTCGCGACGTCGGCGTGCTTCGGACCGGCGGGATGCGCGTTCACATCCGCTCCGGTGCGCTGACGCCGAGCAGGTCGAGGCCGTTGGCCAGCACCTGCCGGGTTGCGTTGCCCAACGCCAAACGTGCGATGTTCACGGGGCCTGGCTCCTCGTCTCCTTGGGGAAGTACACGGCATGCACCGTAGAACCGGTGGTAGGCACCGGCCAGTTCTTCGAGGTACCGCGCAATGCGGTGCGGCTCACGCAGATTCGCCGCACTGGCTACGACGCGCGGGTATTCGCCGATCGTCCGGATCAGGTCGCCCTCCTGCTCCTGCGTCAGCAGGGACAGGTCCGGGTTCTCGGCGGACAGGCCCAGTTCGGCCGCGCCCCGTGCCAGCGACGCGAGCCGCGCGTGCGCGTACTGGACGTAGTAGACCGGGTTCTCGTTGCTCGCACTGGCCCACAGTTCGAGGTCGATGTCGATGCTCGAGTCGACCGACGAGCGCACGAGCACGTAGCGGGCCGCGTCGACGCCGATGGCGTCGACCAGGTCGTCGAGCGTGATGACGGTGCCCGCGCGCTTGCTCATCTTGACCGGGGCGCCGTCGCGCACCAGGTTGACCATCTGGCCGATGAGCACCTCGACGGTGTCGGGGTCGTCGCCGTACGCTGCCGCGGCGGCCTTGAGGCGACCCACGTAACCGTGGTGGTCCGCGCCGAGCATGTAGATGCACAGGTCGAAGCCGCGCTGGCGCTTGTTCTGGAAGTACGCGATGTCACCGGCGATGTACGCGGCGTTGCCGTCGCTCTTGATGACGACGCGATCCTTGTCGTCACCGAAGTCGGTGCTGCGCAGCCACCAGGCTCCGTCCTCGTGGTAGAGGCTTCCCGAGTTCTTCAGGTAGTCGACGGCCTTCTCGACCGCACCGGATTCGAACAGCGAGTTCTCGTGGAAGTACACGTCGAAGTCGACGCCGAACTCGTGCAGATTCTTCTTGATCTGCGCGAACATCAGGTCGACGCCGATGGACCGGAAGGTCTCGGCCTGTGCTTCGGGTGCCATCGCGAGCGCCTCGGGGCTCTTCGCGAGCACAGCCTGTGCAATTTCACCGATGTAGGCGCCCGCGTAGCCGTCCTCGGGCGCCGGTTCACCCTTCGCGGCGGCGATGAGCGAGCGGCTGAAGCGGTCGATCTGCGCACCGTGATCGTTGAAGTAGTACTCGCGTACCACCTCGGCTCCCTGAGCAGTCAGGATCCGGCCCAGCGCGTCGCCGACGGCTGCCCACCGGGTGCCGCCCAGGTGGATCGGGCCGGTCGGGTTCGCGGAGACGAACTCGAGGTTCACCTTGCGGCCTGCGAGCGCAGTTCCGTGGCCGTACGACGCGGCCGCGGTGAGCGCCTGGGCGACGATCGCGCCCTGCGCGTCCGCCGCGAGGCGAATGTTGAGGAATCCGGGGCCCGCGACGTCGGCGCTGGCGATCGCGGAGTCGGCGGCGAGGGCTTCGGCGAGCCAACCGGCGAAATCGCGCGGATTGGCGCCGGCTTTCTTGGCGACCTGAAGTGCGACGTTGGTCGCGTAGTCACCGTGCTCGGGGTTGCGGGGTCGTTCGACCGTCAGCTTCTGGGGCAGCACGGACGCGTCGAGACCGCGTTCGGCAAGCACCTTCGCGGCGGTCGCGTGTAGCAGTTCGGCAAGGTCGGCTGGAGTCACAGGTAGCTATCCTATGGTCTAGGGCAGGGTCGGTCGGCAGCCAGTACCTCATGAGGGCAGGCGTCACCCCCGGACGGCCTCAAAGCATGCGCTCAGAATGAGAACGTACAGTAATGGCGCCCTGCGATCTTGCAACCAGGTGCGCGGACACGTCGCACCTCCCACAACCGAAAGAGCGACGACAGCGATGCCCACGGGTTCCGATAGCGGCGGTCAGAGCAAGAAGTCGGCCGCCAAGGCCAACAAGGCCATCAAGGCCGCCAAGAGAAAGAGCGGCGTCCCGGCGACCAAATCCGGACGTCCGGGTCGGCAGATTCCCTGGCTGACGGTCGGAGCGATCGTCGTCGTGGTCGGTCTCATCGCGATTCTCGCGATCAACCTCGTTCCCAAGTACCAGCAGCGCGCCGAGACCCAGAAGTGGGAGCCGAGCGAGAGCAATCAGGACCCGTCGTCGCAGATCGCCGACGTGGTGAAGATGGAGTACCCGGCGGCGCTGCACGTCAGCCCGACCCAGCGCGTCGCGTACGACCAGACTCCCCCGTTCGGTGGACCGCACGATGCGGTGTGGGCCACGTGCACCGGCGTCGTCTACCCCGAGGCCATCCGTACCGAGAACGCCGTGCACTCGCTCGAACACGGCGCCGTATGGATCACGTACAACCCGGACGAACTCGGCGAGGATCAGATCTCCACTCTCGCCGACAAGGTCGACGGTGAGTCCTACATGCTGATGTCGCCGTACCCCGGCCAGGACTCCGCCGTGTCGCTGCAGTCGTGGGGCCACCAGCTGAAGCTCGACAGCGTCGACGACGAGCGCATCGATCACTTCATCGCTGCGCTGCGCCTGAACCGCTACGCATACCCCGAGGTCGGTGCCAGCTGCTCGACCGTGCCCGGCTCGTTCGATCCCGACAACCCGCCGCCGTTCGACGCGTCGGCTCCCGGGGCCGACGCCGTGCCGATGGACGGCGCGGGCATCACGCCCGACGCCAGCGAGACCGGCGCTACCGGTGGTCTGCCCGATGGCATGCAGCTTCCCTCCGATCTCCAACTCCCGACCGAAGCTCCGGCAGAACCGGCGCCCGCGTCCTGATGTCGGATCAACCCCGTAAGAAGTCCCAGGTCGCCGCGCTGGCGATCCTGGGACTGATCGCGGCCGTCGCCGTCGGATTCGCCCTCGGATTCCTCGCCAGGACCACCGTGCTCGGTGGCGACGACTCCGTGCCTGCAGCGGATTCGGTCGACGTCGGCTTCGCCCAGGACATGTCGGTGCACCACAACCAGGCCATCGACATGTCCTCGATCGCACTGACCAACGCAGCCGACCAGCCCGTGCGAACGCTCGCGTTCGACATGCTGACCTCGCAGCAGAACCAGGTGGGCCAGATGCAGGGCTGGCTGGCCATCTGGGACCGCGCTCCCGTCGGATCGAACGGCTACATGGGCTGGATGAAGGACGACGAAGGCCACTCCCACACGATGTCGATGGCCTCACAGCCGACAGGATCGGTTGCGGCCATGCCGGGCATGGCGACGGCCGACGAGCTCGCAGCATTGCGCCAAGCAACCGGCCCGGCCGTCGACGTGATGTTCCTGCAGTTGATGCTGCGGCACCACGAGGGCGGCCTGTCGATGATGGAGTACGCCGTCGACCACGCCGAGACTCCCGCTCTGAAGCGGCTCGCCGAATCGATGATCTCCACGCAGGAGAGCGAGGCCACGCTCATGAAGCAGATGCTCGCCGAGCGTGGCGCCCAACCCTTGGCGCCTAGCTAGAGACCGAGAACGTCCAGTCGGCCACCTCGGGCATGTCCTCGAGGTGCTCGACGACGTACTTCTCGTGCCGCGCGAGCTGGGACGTGCAGTAGTCGATCAGCTCTCCGCCCTTCTCGGGTACGCGACGCGACCGCCGTAGCGCCTCCAGCACGAGGTGGTAGCGGCTCATCTTGTTCAGCACGACCATGTCGAACGGTGTCGTCGTCGTGCCCTGTTCGTTGAAGCCGCGGACGTGGAACCGATCGGCACCCGTGCGTCCGTGCAGAAGCTCGTGCACGGCACGCGGGTAGCCGTGAAAGGCGAAGACGACGTCTGCATCGGCGGTGAACAGATCGACGAACTTCGTCTCCGGGAAGCCGTGCGGATGCTCCTCCGGCGTCAGCAACCCCATCAGATCGACGACGTTGACGACGCGCACCCGCAGGTACGGGACCCATTCGCGCAGAATCTGCGCGGCCGCGAGAATCTCCTGCGTCGGCACGTCACCGGCCGCCGCGAGCACGATGTCCGGCTCGCTCGGCGTCCCGGCCGTGTCGGTCTCGGTGCCTGCCCATTCCCAGATCGACGCGCCGGCCGCGCAGTGCTCGTGAGCCTGCTCCAACGTCAGGTACTGCAGGTGCGGCTGCTTGTCGACGACGATCAGATTGACGTGATCGCGGCTGCGCAGACAGTGATCGGAGATCGACAACAGCGTGTTCGAGTCCGGCGGCAACCAGACACGCACGACGTCGGGTGCCAGCGGGATGACGGCGTCGATCATGCCCGGCCCCTGGTGACTGAAGCCGTTGTGATCGTTGCGCCAGCACGTGCTCGTCAGCAACACGTTGAGCGACGCCACCGGCTCACGCCACGGCAGGTCCGCGGCGTGCTGCAGCCACTTGACGTGCTGGATCATCATCGAGACGCTGACCATCGCGAACGCTTCGTAGCTGGCGAACACGCCGTGTCCGCCCGCCAGCAGATAGCCTTCCAGCCAGCCCTCGCAGAGATGTTCGCTCAGCACCTCCATGACGCGTCCGTCCGGCGAGAGGTGGTCGTCCCACTCCTCGATCGGCAGCTGCCAGCACCGGTCGGTCGCGTCGAACACCGCCGCCAGGCGATTGCTGGCCGTCTCGTCCGGGCAGAACAGCCGGAAGTCACCGCCACCGTCGTCGCGGGTGTTGTCCGCATCGATGTCGCGCATCAGCTCGCCGAGCACACGCGTCGTCTCGTGGAACCCGGCGCCGGGTGCCTCGATCGGAATCTCGTACTTCTCGAGCGGCGGAATTCGTAGCGGTCGTAGGAGTCTGCCGCCGTTCGCGTACGGCGTCGACCCCATGCGCTTGTCCCCCGACGGGGCGAGTGCCGCAAGCTCTTTCACGAGGGAACCGCCGTCGTCGAACAGGTTCTGCGGCTCGTAGGACCGCATCCAGGATTCCAACTGCGCGAGGTGGTCGGGGTTGGTACGAACCCCGGACAGCGGAACCTGATGCGCGCGAAAGGTTCCCTCGACGAGCGTGCCGTCGACGGTGTGCGGGCCGGTCCATCCCTTCGGGGTGCGCAGAACGATCGCGGGCCATCGCAAATCCGGCTTCCCGCCGGAACGGGCGTTGCTTTGGATCTTACGAATCGTGTTGTGTGACTCTCGAACAGCGCGTTCGAGTGCCGGAAACACCTGGCGCGGGTCGTCGCCGGAAACGATGACGGGGTCCCATCCCTGCCCGCGCAGGAATGCGTCGACGTCCTCGTCGCTGCTGCGGCCGAACACCGTCGGCCCCGCGATCTTGGCGCCGTTGAGATTCAGGATCGGCAGCACCGCGCCGTCCCGGCGGGGATTCAGGAACGCCGGTAGCTTCCACGATCCGGCGAGCGGGCCCGTTTCCGCCTCCCCGTCACCGATGACGCACGCGACGGTCAGATCGGGCCGATCGAACGCCGCGCCGCCCGCGTGCACGAGCGCGTACCCGAGTTCGCCGCCTTCGTGGATGCTGCCGGGGGTCTGGACGCTGACATGGCTAGGGATGCCGCCGGGCGACGAGAACTGACGGCAGAGCCGTCGAACGCCCTCGGTGTCGCGGGAAACGTGCGGATAGACCTCCGAATACGTGCCTTCCAGATAGGTCGACGCCACCAGCGCAGGCCCTCCGTGACCGGGTCCGGTCACGTACAGCCAATCCGAGTCGGTGTTCTTGATATGCCGGTTGAGCAGCGCATAGATCATCGACAGCGCCGGGCTCGTCCCCCAGTGGCCGAGGAGGCGAGGCTTGATGTGGGCCGCGGTCAGCGGCTCACCGAGGAGAGTGTTGTCCTGCAGATAGATCTGAGCGACGGTCAGATAGTTTGCCGCCGCCCACCATTTCAAGTCGAGATCCAGGTCGTCCGTCGAGTAGTCCTGTGCTGTCACCGATCATCCTTTCGGCTGGTCTTGACTGTCCCCCGTACCCACGACACTAGGTCGATTTCGGCTGCCGGGGGTGATGCGCTAGTCTTGGACCCGCCCTGGCCCCCGTAGCTCAGGGGATAGAGCGTTCGCCTCCGGAGCGAAAGGCCGCAGGTTCGAATCCTGCCGGGGGCACACCTTCTTCCATCACTCGATGCGAGTATGGCTGTGTGCCCGATCAAGTCGATTTCGACGACGTAGCCGACGAACTGTATTCGCTCGACCCCTCCGAGTTCGTCGCCGCGCGCAAGGACGCCGTCGCCCGCGCCCGCAAAGCCGGCGACCGAAAAACTGCCACCGCCATCGGAGCGCTGCGCAAACCCACCGTCGTCGCGTGGATGGTCAATCTGCTGGTCCGCGAGGAACCCGAGGACGTCGCCGAACTGTTCGACCTCGGCGACAGTCTGCGCGAGGCTCAAAGACGTTCGGCCGCCGACGAGCTCAAGGAACTGTCCGGGGCACGCCAGCAGGCGATCCGGGCGCTGACGCGTCGCGCAGTGAAGATCGCAGCCGAGCACGGCAAGCCAGGCGCCGACGACGCGGAACGTGAAATCGGTCAGACCCTGAACGCGGCTCTCGCAGATCCCGACGTCGGCGAGCGGGTCAGGGCGGGCCGCGTCGTCACGGCCGAGTCGTACAGCGGGTTCGGTCCCGCGATGCTTGCGTTGGCACCGGAGCTTCCCGACGAGGAAGAGGAGCCAGAAGACGAAGAGACCGCCGACGAAGAGCCCGATACCGTCGACCAGAAAGCCCTCGACGAGGCCAGGGAACAATTGGAGGAAGCGAAGGAGGACGAGGCGTCGGCGCGCGCCGACGCCGAATCCGCCCGCGCCGAGGCAGAATCCGCCGACGAGAACCTCGCCGAGGTCAAGGAGCGGCTCGCTCGACTGCGTAGCGAACTACACGAAGCCGAGGAGCAGGAAGCCGAAGCGCGTCGGACCGTGAAGTCGGCCGATCGTGAAGCCAGGCGCCTGAAGCGAGTGCTCACCGACGCGCAGGCGCGGACGGAGGAGGCGCAGAACGCCGTCGACTCTTTCAGGCGGGAGTGGAGCCTGCAGGAATGACCCAAATCAGGCAGGCTCGATGATGGCCGTGATGGTGGTGATATCGCCTGCCGGGATCTCGAAGTGCTCGGTCACGGATACGGTCACGCCGCCGTCCAGGTCGAGCAGATAGCGCCCGACGACGCTGGTGCCCCACTCGCGGAAGGCGAGGTCACGCACCGCGACGATGGACTTGTACTGCTGTCCCTGTTCCAGGTCATCGCGGATGAACTGGCCGGTGTCGCCGGTGCTGTTTCCGTTCTCGACGCGTCGGCACGCGTCGGCGAGTCGCAGTTTGGTGGCGTCGTGACTGACGAGAGCCTCGACGTACTCACGTGCCATCGCGACGCGTCCGGAATCGGCGTCACGGGTGGCGTGCGCGGCAATTCCGCGCAGCAGCGGCTCGGCAAGTTCGGGACGACAGATCAGCAGATCCGGTACGTACGGATGAGAGTTGTTGTACGTCAACGGTGTTCCGTCGATTCGTGAGCAGTGCAGCCCGGCCGCCAGCGCAACGCCGACGGGTGCTGCGGAATCCCATTCCCACTGCCCACCGGAGTGGACGTACGCGTCGACGTCCCCGCGCACGACGGCCATCGCCTTGGCTCCGGCGGATCCCATCGTGACGACGTCGCCGCCGACGTCGGCCGCGAGTGCGTCCATGTAGTACGGCGGGCGGCTGTCGCTGACGACGAGCTGCGGTCTGCGGTCCGACCGCGCCGGCAGGCTCACGTCCGCAGTCGAATACACGACGCCTGCAGCCGGTTGCGCGACGGCCGACGCCGTCATCCCCTTCCCTGCTTCCCACAGACCGACGTGCACGGCCCAGTCGGCGCGGTCGCTCATGCCGTATTCGCGTGATCCGTCGAGCGGATCGATGATCCAGACGCGTGAGGCGTCGAGGCGGGCGCGATCGTCGGCCGACTCCTCCGAGAGCACCGCGTCGTCCGGACGGTCGGTCTTCAGCCGCGCGAGGATCAGGTCGTTGGCCTGCGCGTCGCCGAGACGGCCCAGTTCGCGTCCCGTCACGCTCGCGCCGTCCCGAATCTCCAGCAGCAACTCTCCCGCAGCGCGCGCGACGTCGGCGGCGAAGTGGGCGTCGTCTTCCAGCGAATACGTCACGCGCTCAACAATTCCACAATTCGCAACGCTTGCGCCGCGGGATCGCCGTCCGACGGCCGCAGCACGAGGTCGGGGTGCTCGGGCGCCTCGTAGGGATCGTCGACGCCGGTGAACCCCGTGATCTCACCGGCACGCGCCTTGGCGTACATGCCCTTCGGGTCGCGCTGCGCGCAGACCTCGAGCGGCGTGTCGACGTGGACCTCGAAGAACCGCAGGCCTGCACGGTCGTGGACACGTCTCGCGTCGTCGCGGTCCGTGCGATACGGGCTGATGAGGCAAGCAATGGCGACGAGCCCCGCGTCGGCCATCAGTCCGGCGACCTCGCCGACGCGTCGCACGTTCTCGGCGCGGCTCGTGCGATCGAATCCGAGATCGGAGTTGAGTCCGTGCCGCAGATTGTCGCCGTCGAGTCGATACGCGGGCCTACCCGACGCCACCAGAATCCGCTCGAGTTCCGCCGCGATCGTCGACTTTCCCGACGCCGACAGCCCGGTCAGCCACACGGTCGCCCCTCGGGTCGCGCGACTCTCGCGTTCGACTCGCGCAGCGTGCCACACGACGTTCGATGCCGTCAGCGCAGGCCCGCCGATCATCCCCGCTGCGACGGTCGCGCCGGTGCTCTCGTTGACGAGCAGAAAGCTTCCGGTCACGCGGTTGCGGCGATACGGGTCGAAGAACAGCGGGTTCTGCGTGCGGATGCGGACGCGGCCGATGTCGTTGAGCGACAACGACTCTGCCGACCTGTCTCGATGCAGAGTGTCGACGTCCAGCCGATAGTCGAGTCGGGTGACGTGCGCGATCGTGGAGTTGCTGGTGTGCAGCATCAGATATCGATCTTCGGGCCGCAGTTCCGCGCCCTCGGCGAGCCAACACACCATCGCGTCGATGTCCGTGCCGATGTCGGGACGATTGTTCGGACGGCACAGCATGTCGCCACGGCCGACGTCGAGCGGATCGTCGAGTTCGAGACAGACTGCCGACGACGCGAATCCCTCGGTGATCTTCGCTCCGCCCGGTCCCCACACCGCCGAGATCCGCGTCCGAAAACCCGACGGAAGGACCACGATTTCGTCGCCCGGCGCGAACACACCTCCGGCGACCGTGCCCGCCAACCCCCGGAAGTCGCGATGCTCACCGTCGTCTTTCGGCCTGATCACGTATTGCACCGGGAACCGTGCGTCGATGAGGTTGCGGTCCGACGCGACGTGCACCTCCTCGAGAACGTGCATCAGAGAACCACCCGTGTACCACGGCATCGACTCGGTTCGGTGCACCACGTTGTCGCCGCCCAAGGCGCACATCGGAACGAACGTCAGATCGTGCACGTCGAGTTTGGTTGCGAACGAGGAGAAGTCGGCCTTGATCTCCTCGAATCGATCCTCGGACCAGTCGACGAGGTCCATCTTGTTGACGCACAACACCAGATGCGCGACGCCGAGCAACGACGCCAGGAACGCGTGACGCCTGGTCTGCTGGAGTACCCCGGCCCTGGCGTCGACGAGAATCAATGCGAGGTCGGCCGTCGACGCGCCCGTCACCATGTTGCGCGTGTACTGCACGTGACCCGGCGTGTCCGCGACGACGAATTTCCTTTTCGGCGTGGAGAAGTAGCGGTAGGCGACGTCGATGGTGATGCCCTGTTCACGCTCGGCGCGCAGCCCGTCGGTAAGCAGCGCGAGGTCGACGTCGTCACCGCCGCGGGCGCGCGACGTTCGTTCGACGGCATCCCACTGATCGTCGAAGATCGCCTTCGAGTCGTACAGCAACCGGCCGATGAGCGTCGACTTGCCGTCGTCGACGCTTCCTGCCGTGGCCACCCTGAGCAACTCGGACATCAGAAGTAGCCTTCCTTCTTGCGATCTTCCATGCCGGTGTCCGAGATTCGGTCGTCGGCGCGCGTTGCACCGCGTTCGGTGGTGCGTGTGGATGCGATCTCGGCGACGACGGCAGCGGGATCGTCGGCTGTCGAGCGGACGCACCCGGTGCACGTGGCGTCGCCGACGGTGCGGAAGCGGACGAGCGCGTCGAACGGCTCGTCGTCCCGTATGTCGACGAACCGTGTGGCCGCCAACAGCATTCCGTCACGCGACACGACCTGCCGCCGGTGCGCGTAGTACAGATTCGGCAGCGCGATGCCTTCGGCCGCGATGTACTGCCATATGTCGAGCTCGGTCCAGTTCGACAGAGGGAACACCCGACAGTGCTCACCGCGTCGGTGACGACCGTTGTACAGCTGCCACAGTTCCGGCCGCTGTTTGCGTGGATCCCACTGCCCGTGCTCGTCGCGAAAACTGAACACGCGTTCCTTCGCGCGCGCCTTCTCCTCGTCGCGGCGCGCTCCCCCGAACACCGCGTCGAAGTTCCTCTCCTCGATCGCACGCAGCAACGTTCTGGTCTGCAGACGATTCCGAGAGCCGCCCGGATCCGGAATCGACCGGCCCGCGTCGATGTCGTCCTGCACTCGCGCGACGATGAGCGGGATGCCGAGGCGGGCGACCGTACGATCCCGGAAGTCGATGACCTCGTCGAAGTTGTGGCCGGTGTCGACGTGCAACGCCGCGAACGGGATTCGGGCGGGCCAGAACGCCTTCGCTGCGACATGCAGCATGACGACGGAGTCCTTGCCGCCGGAGAACAGCAGCACCGGTCGTTCCGCGGTGGCCGCCACTTCCCGAAAGATGTGCACGGCCTCGGCTTCGAGCGCGCCGAGGTGCGACAGTGCGTACTCGGTCGATGCCACGGCACACTCCTTCGCAATGGAACCCGTTGCAACTGCCCTTCTGGTCATTGACCAGCAACACCATGCACCATATCCTCATATACTAGAACCTGTTCTACATTTGATCGTGACAATCGGAACGAGGAGATGCGCGTGCTCACCGAGGCATTCACCGACGCGATCGCGGCGGCCGAGAAGATCGTCGAGGAGGCGCCACACGCACGCGACGAGCGCGATCTCGCCGAGGGCCTCGACTATCTGGCCGGCAACATTCAGGCGTCGATCCAGATGGCGTGGGCATACGATCCCGACTTTCCGCACTTCGCGTCGTCCACCGGCCCGTACACCAAGATGGGCCTGGACAACCCGGACACGCTGTACTTCCACGCGAACATCCGCGACGACGAGGAGTACATCGTCTCCGGAAGGCGCGGGACCACAACCGATCTGAGCTTTCAGATACTGAAGGGCGATTATTCGCCCGTCGACGTCCCGGACAGCCTCACCGCATTCGACGATCGACAGATCGAGATCTCACCCGACGGTAGCTTCGAACTCCACTTCGGCCCGGCGTCGGACCTACCGAACCACTTCACGCTGGGCCCGGGATCGTCGATGCTGGTCGTGCGCGAGGTCTACGGCGACTGGTCCGCCGAGCGCGGCACCCTGACCATCCGTCGCGTCGGGAGCGACGGCGACGCACCACCGCCGCACTCCAAAGAGGCTGTCGCGAAACGGTATTCGACGGCAGGCAAGATGCTCGTCGGCCGGCTGCGCACATTTCTCCAGTTTCCGCAGTGGTACTACCTGAACCTCGACGTCAACACGATGACCGAGCCGCGGCTCACGCCAGGAGGACTCAGCACCCAGTACTCGTCGGCCGGACACTACGAGCTCGGCGCGGACCAGGCGATGATCATCACCGTCCCGAAATCCGATGCGCCCTATCAGGGATTCCAACTCGGCAGTCTCTGGTACATCTCGCTCGACTACATCGATCATCAGACGTCGCTGACGTCGGAGCAGGCACAGGTTGACCCCGACGGCAACATCCGACTGGTCGTGAGCGAACGAAATCCCCACGTGACCAACTGGATCGAGACCACAGGGCACTCGCGCGGGTACGCACAGTTTCGGTGGCAGCGCGTATCCCGAGCCATGACCGCAGCCGACGGACCGATCATCGAGGTGGTCGACTTCGACCAAGTGGCCTCGCGGCTGCCGTTCCACGAACTCAACAAGATTTCCGACGACGACTTCGCCCGGCGGATCGCCGCACGCCGCGATGCCGTCGCACGACGGATGCTCGGATGACCGGTCTGCTCGACGGCTCCGTCGTCGTCGTCTCCGGCATCGGCCCCTCACTCGGCAGGTCCATCGCGCTGCGGTGTGCAGCCGAAGGCGCCGATCTGGTGTTGGCCGCCCGCACCGCGAGCTACCTCGACGACGTCGCGAAGGAGGTCGCCGGTCTCGGTCGGCAGGCGGTCGCCGTGCCCACCGACATCACCGACGAGGCGTCGGCGACGAGGTTGGTCGTCAAGGCCGTCGACGCGTTCGGGCACGTCGACGCGCTGATCAACAATGCTTTCGCGATCCCGTCGATGAAGGACCTCGCGCACACCGAGCCCGCGAGCATCAGGGCAGGGCTCGAACTGTCGCTGTTCGGGACACTGCGCCTGTCGCAGCTGTTCACTTCCGCATTGACGAAGTCCCGCGGTTCGATCGTCATGATCAATTCTGCGGTCATCCGACACTCCCAGCCGAAGTACGGTGGCTACAAGATCGCCAAGGCGTCGCTGCTGGCGATGTCGCAGACCCTGGCGAGTGAACTCGGACCGCAGGGGATCCGCGTCAACACCGTTGCGCCGGGCTATATCTGGGGTTCGACGTTGAAGAGCTACTTCGAGCATCTGGCCCAGAAGTACAGCACGACGAGCGAACAGATCTATCGGCAGACCGCGTCGACCATGGATCTACGACGGCTGCCCGAACCCGACGAGATCGCCGACGCCGTCGTGTTCCTCTCGTCGTCGCGCGCACGGGCGATCACCGGCCAGTGTCTGGACGTGAACTGCGGCGAATACCACCACTAGGAGCGGCGATGACCAGCACGGAACGCACCGACGTCGGCACCGTCGCCGATCTGCACGCGTCGGCGACGAAGGCCACCGGCTTGTCCGACTTCGGCTCCGACGACTATCGCGAGGCGCTCGCCGTGCTGCTCGAATCGTATCGGCGGGACGCCGAACTGACCGCCGCCGGTTCGAAGATGCACCGCTACTTCCTGCGTGGCGCGCTGATCGCCCGATTGCTGAGCGAGCAGGCGTGGGCACAACACCCGGAGTACGCGTCGGTGCCGATCGAGCGGCCGATCTTCGTCACGGGCCTGCCTCGCACGGGAACCACTGCGCTGCATCGACTTCTGACCGTCGACCCGTCGCATCAAGGGTTGGAGATGTGGCTGACCGAGGTACCTGGGCCGCGTCCACCCCGCGAGACGTGGGACGCGAATCCCGTGTTCGCCGCACTGGAGAGAGGCTTCGCGCAGCATCACGTCGACCATCCCGAATTCATGGGTGTGCACTACATGTCGGCCGCCGAGGTCGAAGAATGCTGGCAGCTGCTGCGGCAGTCCGTGCAGTCGATCGCGTACGAGTGCCTCGCCTATCTGCCGACGTACTCGTCGTGGCTCGCCCAACAGAGCTGGCTCGGCGCGTACCGGCGGCACCGCCGCAACCTGCAGCTCATCGGACTGCACGACACCGACCGCCGATGGGTGCTGAAGAACCCGAGCCACCTGTTCGCGCTCGACGAGTTGCTGCAGGTCTACCCGGACGCGCTCGTCGTCCAGATGCACCGCGAACCGGCCACGATCATGCCGTCGATGTGCAGTCTCGCCGAACAGGCCACCGCCGGCTGGAGCGAGAAGTTCACCGGCGACGTCATCGGGCGCACACAACTCGACCTGTGGGAGCGTGGGCTCGAGGTGTTCGCGGCCGCGCGGGCCACGGCCGATCCGACGCAGTTCCACGACGTCGACTATCACGACTTCGTCGCCGACCCTCTCGGCACTGTCGAATCGCTCTATCGCCACTTCGGACTCCGCCTCACTGCGGAGGCGCGTACGCGGATGTCGACCCTGCACGCCGAAAGCCGTAGCGGCAACCGCAGACCCGCACACCGCTACGCTCTCAGCGACTTCGGCCTGGACAGACGCGAAGTGGAGCGGCGGTTGGGGGCCTGCTGAGCACACGCTCTATCGTTGCTCCCATGGCGACGCGCTGGCAGAACGAGAACACCCCGGACCACTCGCGACGCTACATCGAACGTTTCGACCGACTCGCGGCACAGGGCGTCGACCTGCACGGCGAAGCGCGAATGGTCGACGCGCTCCTGTCTCCCGCAAGTTCCGTCCTCGACGCCGGGTGCGGTACCGCACGTCTCGGCGCCGAACTCGCGCGCCGGGGTCACACCGTCACGGCCGTCGACCTCGATCCGGTGTTGGTCGAAGAAGCCCGCACACATCCGAACATCAGCGTGCACCTCGCCGACCTCACCGACTTCGACCTCGGGCAGACGTTCGACGCGGTCGTCGCAGCCGGCAACGTCATGGTGTTCATGACACCGGGAACCGAACGGACGGCACTCGAACGTGTTGTCGCACATATGAAACCGACAGGTGTGTTCGTCGCCGGTTTCGCGACGGACCGGCAGTACACCGTCGAGCAGTTCGACGACGACCTCGCCGCCGCGGGCTTACGCGTCGAACAGCGGTTTGCGACGTGGGACCTCCGTCCCTGGCACCCCGGCGCGGACTGGGCGGTCACGGTCGCCCGGTTGGGTCTTTAGCCACTTCTTCTCGTCTCCGACGCGTCCTAGCGTGGGAGGGTAGGACCTCGCATGAGGACGATCGTGACGAACACAGGCACGTGGGTGTACGCCGTCGTCGGAGACGGCCCGATCGACGCCGACCTTCCACCCGGCGTCGCGGGCGAACGCGTCCGCGTGATCGAGGCAGCCGGGTTGACTGCGGTGGTGGGGTCCGTCCCCTTCGACACGTTCGGCGACGAGGCGCTGCATCGCAATCTGGAGAAAGCCGACTGGCTCGACGACGTCGCTCGCGTACACGACGGCGTCGTCGGCGCTGTGGCACACACGGCCGACACGGTTCCGATGCGACTCGCGACCGTCTACTCGGACGACGACCACGTGCGGGCGACGCTGAGCGCACGTCGAACCGCGTTCGACACCGCCCTACGCCGAATTGCAGGCCGGGCCGAGTGGGGTGTGCGTGGCCGATACGTCGTTGCCTCGTGACAACGACGACGAGCCGTCCTCGCGCGCAGACATCGAGCTTTCCGTCGCTGCCGACGCGAACGACGTGTACGCCGCATTGCTGGAGGCAGCGGTGGCTGGTCGCCGGCGAGAGCCCGCGGCGCCCGAGCTCGCCGGCTCCCGTCCGTGGATGCCGCTCGTCAGCACATACCTCGTCGAACGGCGCCGCACGGGTGATTTCGCCGCGGCGGTGTCGTTTCTGAATCGCACCTACGCACGCCTCGAACTAGAACTGACGGGTCCGTGGCCGCCGTACTCGTTCACCGGCATCGACGAGGACCCGGGCCCGTCGTGATGCACGATCACTCGGTCACCGCGTCCGGTAGCGCGTCGAACCAGTCCAGCGTCGCCTGTTCGTAGCGGATGCCGAAATCCAGAGTGGCGGAATCGAATACGGACCGGTGATCCTTGCTCCTGGCCCACTCCTGGCGGTATCGCGCAAGCACCTCCTCGTGACGCCGGCGGTGTTCTTCGAGAATCTCGGCACGCCGGGTCGGATCGAGGTGCGCAGCGAACGCGATGGTGAGCAGCAGCGGGTGCCGAATGGTGGCTTCGCCGGGATCGCGGTCGATCCACCGAGCGAACGCAGCCCTACCCTCGTCGGTGATCGTGAACGGCTTCTGCGCCCGTGCACCCTGGGCGCCCGGAGCGACTAATCCGCGCGACGACAGACTGGTCAGCTCGCGATAGACCTGGCTACGCGTCACCGTCCAGAAGCCGCCGATGCAGGCCTCGGCCGTCGCATGCAGGTCCCATCCGGTCATCGGGCCGTCGTGCAGGAACCCGAGCAGCGACGCGGCGGTGGCGTTCAGTGGGGTGTCGGTCACGAATTCATCGTCACACACCTTGACATTCCACAGTGGTAGGTCGAAGCTTGAAACCGATGACATTCCACAGTGGAATGTCAGCTCCGAACGGTCTGGAGTCTGCGATGTCCTATCAACCGTCCACGTCCCACTCACCTGCGTCACGCGTGTCCGACGCCGAACGCGATTCGGCAGTCGAGGCCCTCACCGGCCACGTGTCGACGGGTCGGCTGTCGATCGACGACTTCGACGCCCGTGCCGCACGTGTCTACTCGGCCGTGACGCGCGCGGATCTGACGTCGGTGTTCGACGACCTGCCGCAGGCAACTGATCCTGAGGTCTCCGCGAAGCCGGTCCGGCGTGATCACGAGATCGCGGCGTGGGCAGGCGTCGGCGTGCTGTGCCTGGTCATCTGGGCTGTCACGTCGGTTGCGACGGGCGGCGTTCTGTACTTCTGGCCGATGTGGGTGATCGGGCCGTGGGGAGCAATGCTGGCGCTGCAACGCGTGACCGGCATACGGATGCCGATGGGCTGCGCGGGGCGTCGGGTCTACGACTGAACGATCGACGCGATCTGGAACCGTGCACCCAGCGGGTCCGCGATGCCCGCGATGCGTCCGAACGGGGAGTCCTTTGCGGCGTCGACGACCGTCCCTCCGAGTGCGGTCACTTTCTCGACTGCAGCATCGGTGTCGTCGACTCCGAAATAGAGCCGCCAGTGCGACGGGACGTCGGCCTGCAGGTATCTGTCGGCGTCCATGATGCCCGCCACCATGTCACCAGCGACGAAGCCCTGGGAGTACCGGAACTCGTCCGTGTCTCCCAGAACGCCGTACGTCCATCCGAACACCGACTCGTAGAACTCCAGTGCAGCGCCGTAGTGGTGCGTGAATTGCTCGTGCCAGACGGGTGTGCCGTGCTCACCCCACAGCCCGTAGCCGCGATGCCGGTCGGCCTGCCAGATGCCGGTGACCGCTCCCCCGGCGTCGACCACCAGCGCCATGGCGCCCTGATCACCGACTTGCATGGCAGGACACAGCACCTGCGCGCCCGCGTCGACGGACTTGTCGACGCTCGCCTTCGCGTCGGCGGACGCAATGTAGGTGTTCCACACGTTCGTGATCGTGGCGCCGGGCATCTGCCCGCCGAGACCCGCCACCGGCACGTCGTTCTTCAGGAACGTGGTGTACCCGCCGTACTCGGCTTCCTTGCTGACATCGGCTTCCCATCCGAACAGGCCGTTGTAGAACGACACGACGGTGCGGGGATCCGAACTGGTCAGATCGACCCAGCACGGAGCATCGACCAGGTAATCCTTGGCAGGCATGCACACAAGGTACGCGGATGGTACGACACTCACAGCACATCGGCAGGGGCAATGCATGTTTCCTCACAGCCGATCCGTGGAATGTCTCGAGCATGGCTACATACCAGTTACGCGGCGCAGACGACGCCGTACTCGCGCAGACCGAACTGCCCTCCGACACCCGCGCGATGGCGTGGATGGTCTCGGCAGCCACCGTCAACCGTCGCGCGCTCGACGGCCGACGATGGGAAGGCTTCCGGCTCGACGACTCCGGATGGGAGCACCGATTCTCGGGTGCGCACCGGGCCGCGACTGCGCCACCGGTGCGCGCTTAGTCGGACTCCGCTACAACTTTTCGCGCACGGGCGGCGTAGCCGCACATACGTGGGAAGATGGAACGCATGTCTGCATCGTCGCCTCTCCCGCTCGATCCCATCGCAGAAGCCCACCGTCAGTGGACCAAGCATGGATGGGGAGACGTGGCCGACGGGATGGCTGCCGTCACATCGCTGATGCGCGCGCAACAGATCATGCTCGCCCGCGTCGAGGAAGTGCTCAAGCCCACAGGACTTACGTTCTCGCGCTACGAATTACTGACACTGCTCACGTTCACGAAGAACGGCGCGCTGCCGATGGCGAAGGCCAGCGCCCGCCTCCAGGTTCACCCGACGAGCGTCACCAATGCCGTCGACCGACTGGAGGCTGCGGGATACGTCCAGCGCACACCGCATCCCAGCGATCGCCGCACGACACTCGTGGAGATCACCGAGTCAGGTCGCGCGCTCGCTGTGGATGCCACCGAGAAACTGAACGACCAGGTGTTCGGCAAGCCGGGACTGGCCAAGGAACGCCTGACGTCGCTGGTACGCATTCTCGCCGAACTGCGTCGTGCCGCGGGCGATTTCGACGACGCAGGCACCGGTTCTGCCTGGTAATTCGGTAGAGCGCTCATGACGAAGGGGCTGCGCTCGCGTGAACGCGCGAGAGCAGCCCCTTAGTCGTGGCTCAGCGGTGGGTGAACTTCGCCTGCCGCTTCTCGATGAACGCGGTCATGCCTTCCTTCTGATCGTCGGTGGCGAACGTCGAATGGAACAGACGACGCTCGAACCGAACACCCTCTGCGAGAGTCGATTCGAAGGACCGGTTGACCGCATCCTTCGCCATCATCGCGACCGGTAGCGACATCTCGGCGATCGTCGTCGCAGTCTCGAGTGCGTCGTCGAGCAGTTCCGCAGCGGGCACGATGCGAGACACGAGACCGGCGCGCTCGGCCTCGTCGACCTTCATGTTGCGGCCGGTCAAGACCATCTCCATCGCCTTGGCCTTGCCGACGGCACGCGTAAGGCGTTGCGATCCACCGATTCCCGGAATGACACCGAGCTTGATCTCGGGCTGACCGAACACTGCGGTATCCGACGCGATCAGCACGTCGCACATCATGGCAAGTTCGCACCCGCCACCGAGCGCGTAGCCCGACACAGCGGCAACGATGGGAGTGCGTGCGGCGCTGAGTCGATCCCAAGCACTGAAGAAGTCGTCCTGGTACACGTCCATGTACGACTTCGGCTGCATCTCTTTGATGTCGGCACCTGCCGCGAACGCCTTCTCCGAACCCGTGATCAGGATGGCACCGATGCCTTCGTCGGCGTCGAGATCCTCGACGGCTCCGACGACCTCACGCATCAGCTGGGAGTTCAACGCATTCAGGGCCTTCGGCCGATTCAGCGTGATGATGCCGACGCGACCACGACGCTCGAGCAGGATCGTCTCGAAGTCGGTCATTCGGCCGCCCCCGTCGAACGCTCGCGGATGTCGTTGATGATGCCGGAGAAGTCGACATCGGTTCCGCCGCCGGAGGTTTCCTTGAACGTGGAGTAGATCTCCGCCGCCTGCAGGCCGAGAACTCCCTCGACGCCGTTGGCGCGCAACGCGTTCGCAGCCAGACCGAGATCCTTGTCCATCAACGCAGCCGCGAAGCCCGGCTTGTAGTCGTTGTTGGCGGGGCTCGTCGGAACCGGGCCAGGGACAGGACAGTTGGTGGTCAACGCCCAGCATTGGCCCGACGCCGTCGACGACACGTCGTAGAGCGCCTGGTTACTGAGGCCCAACTTCTCGCCGAGTACGAACGCCTCGCTGATCGCGATCATGGAGACACCGAGAATCATGTTGTTGCAGATCTTCGCGGCCTGGCCGTTGCCCGCCTGACCGCAGTGCACGACCTTGCGTCCCATGACGTCGAGAACCTCTGCAGCGGAAGCGAAGTCCTCCTCGGAACCGCCGACCATGAACGTCAACGTTCCCGCCGCGGCACCACCGACGCCACCCGACACGGGCGCGTCGAGACCGCGGTGGCCCGCTGCCTCGATCAGCTTGTGTGCGGCATGGGCGTCGGCGACGTCGATGGTGGAACTGTCGATGAACAGCGTCCCAGGTGTCGCAGCAGGCAGCAGTTCCTCGTAGAGACCGAGGACGAGACGCCCGTTCGGAAGCATCGTGATGACGATGTCCGCACCCTGCACGGCCGCGACAGCCGAATCGACGACGGTCACGCCGTCCGACTTCGCCTGCGTCAAAGCAGCTTCGACGAGATCGAAGCCCTGAACCGTATATCCGGCCTCGACGAGATTCGCTGCCATCGGGCCACCCATGTGGCCGAGGCCGACGAAACCGATCGTCTTCCCACTCATGCGTTCCTCTCCAGACCTAGTTCGGTGTCACCCAACGGCGCGAAGTACCGATCGACGTCGGCGTCGGTCACGTCTGCGAGTGTTGCAGGCGACCACTTCGGATTTCTGTCCTTCTCGACCACCTGCGCACGGATGCCTTCGACGAGATCATGCGACTCGAGCGATGCGAGAGACACGCGGTACTCGTCGTTCAATACCTCTTCGAGCGACGACGCCGCGGCCGCGCGTCGCAGCGACTTCAGCGTCACTTTCAGAGACACCGGCGACTTCGACTCGATGTCCGACGCCGCCTTCTCCGCGTCGGGAATTCCACTGCCGCGCAGCCCTTCCACGATCTGCTCCACCGTGTCCGCACTGTAGTAGCGGTCGATCCACTCCTGCGACGCCTCGAGCGACGACGCCGGAGCCTCGTCGGTGAACTCCTCGAGCGCCGCCGACAACGAGCCGGTCTCGAGCGCGTCGTAGAACTTCTCGAGGTTCTCCGACGGCATGTAGTGATCGGCGAAGCCGGCGGCGATGGCGTCGCCGGCATCCATGCGAGCGGTCGTCAGACCGAGATGTGTTCCGAGCTCGCCGGGGGAACGCGAGAGCAGGTACGTGCCACCGACGTCGGGAACGAAGCCGATACCGACCTCGGGCATCGCGATCTTCGAGCGTTCGGTGACGATGCGGGTGTTGCCGTGCGCCGACAATCCGACGCCTCCACCCATGACAACGCCGTCCATGATGGCGACGTAGGGCTTGTCGAAGCGCGCGATCGCCGCGTTGAGGATGTACTCGTCGCGCCAGAAGTCCTTGGACCCGCTACCGCCGTCCTTGGCGTCGTGATAGATCGACACGATGTCGCCGCCCGCGCACAGCCCACGCTCGCCGGCGCCGACGAGAAGCACCAGTTCGACCTCGTCGTTCGATGCCCACTCGTCGAGCTTCGGCGCAATCTGTTGCACCATCGCATGATTGAGCGCGTTGATGGCTTTCGGTCGGTTCAGGGTGATCCGGCCCACGCCGCCGCGGACGTCGAACAGAACTTCCGGCTCCACTCCCGTCATGCTGCTCCTACTATCGAGCGAGCCACGACGACTCGCATGATCTCGTTGGTTCCTTCGAGGATCTGGTGCACGCGAAGATCGCGGACGATCTTCTCGACACCGTACTCGGCAAGATACCCGTAGCCACCGAGCAGTTGCAGCGCATCGTTGGCGACCTCGAAGCCCGTGTCGGTGGCGAATCGCTTTGCCATCGCGCACAGTTCGACCTTGTCCGGCGCGTTGTTCTGCAGAGCATCCGCAGCACGCCACAGCATGGTGCGTGCCGCCTCGAGCTCGGTCTTCATGTCCGCCAACTGGAACTGCAAGGCCTGCTGATCGAGCAGCCTGCTACCGAACGCCTTGCGGTCCAACAGATACGCGACAGCCTTCTCCAGCGCGCTCTGCGCGCCACCGATCGAACACGCCGCGATGTTGAGACGGCCGCCGTTGAGGCCGTTCATCGCGATGCGGAAGCCCTCGCCCTCACCGCCGAGCAGATTCGCCGCAGGCACTCGGACGTCCTCGAAGATGACCTGACGCGTCGGCTGCGCGTTCCAGCCCATCTTCTTCTCGTTCGCACCGAACGACAGCCCCGCCGAATCCTTCGGCACGATGATCGCCGAGATCCCCTTCGGACCCGCATCCCCGGTACGCACCATCACGACATAGACATCCGACGTTCCCGCACCGGAGATGAACTGCTTGACCCCGTTGAGGACGTAGTCGTCGCCGTCGCGAACAGCTTTGGTGGACAGGGCCGACGCGTCGGAACCCGCCCCCGGCTCGGTCAGGCAGTAGCTGCCGAGCTGGTCCATCGAGCACAACCCCGGCACCCACCGACGACGTTGCTCGTCGGTGCCGTAGGTGTCGATCATCCACGTCACCATGTTGTGGATCGAGATGTACGCCGCCAGCGACGGATCACCCGTCGCCAACTGCTCGAAGATCCTTGCCGCGTCCACACGCGTCAGACCCGACCCGCCGACTTCCTCGTCGACGTAGATTCCGCCCATTCCCAGACCTGCTGCCTTACGCAACACGTCCACCGGGAAGTGCTTGTTCTGATCCCACTCGACGGCATTCGGCGCCAGGAACTCGTCGGCGAAATCCCTCGCCGTGGAGTTGATGGCCTTCTCGTCCTCGGTCAATGTGAACATGGATCAGTCCATGTTGGGGATGACGAAGTGGTTCGAGGCAGCTGCCTCCTTGGTGCCGGACGGCCACCGCTGCGTGACGGTCTTGGTCTTGGTGTAGAAGCGCACCGAGTCGGGGCCGTGCTGGTTCAGATCGCCGAAGCCGGAACGCTTCCAGCCACCGAAGGTGTGGTACGCGATCGGCACCGGGATCGGAACGTTGACGCCGACCATGCCCACCTGCACACGCGTCGTGAAGTCGCGGGCGGTGTCACCGTCGCGGGTGAAGATCGAGACACCGTTGCCGTACTCGTGCTCGGTCGGCAGACGCAGCGCGTCCTCGTAGTCCTTGGCGCGCACCACGATCAGGACAGGGCCGAAGATCTCTTCCTTGTAGATGCGCATGTCCGTGGTGACCTTGTCGAACAGCGTTGCGCCGGCGAAGAATCCGTTCTCGTGGCCTTCGAGACGGAAGTCGCGGCCGTCGACGACGAGTTCGGCGCCCTCGTCGATACCGATCTGCGTGTAGTCGTTGACCCGCTTCAACGCGTCGGCTCCGACGAGCGGACCGAAGTCCGCGTCCTCGTCGTCGCTGCGACCGATCTTCAGCGTCGCGACGCGTTCCTTCAGCTTGGCGACGAGCGCGTCAGCGGTCTCCTCGCCGACGGGCACTGCCACGGAGATGGCCATGCACCGCTCGCCCGCCGAGCCGTACGCAGCCCCCAGCAGAGCGTCGGCGACCTGGTCCATGTCGGCGTCGGGCATGACGAGAGCGTGGTTCTTCGCACCGCCGAAGCACTGCGCGCGCTTGCCGTTCTTGGCGGCTTCCTCGTAGATGTACTGCGCGATCGGCGTCGAGCCGACGAAGCCGATGGCCTTGACACGGTCGTCGTTCAGCAGCACGTCGACGGCGTTCTTGCCGCCGTTGACGACATTGAAGATGCCCGGGGGCAGACCTGCCTCGAGGAACAGCTCGGCCAGCTTCAGCGGCACGGACGGGTCACGCTCGGACGGCTTGAGAATGAACGCGTTACCGCAGGCGATGGCCGGGCCTGCCTTCCACAGCGGGATCATCGCCGGGAAGTTGAACGGGGTGATACCCGCGACGACGCCGAGAGGCTGACGCATCGAGTAGACGTCGATGCCTCCGCCCGCGCCCTCGGTGAACTCGCCCTTGAGCAGGTGCGGGATACCGGTCGCGAACTCGACGACCTCGAGGCCACGCTGGATGTCGCCCTTGGCGTCGGCGATGGTCTTGCCGTGCTCGGACGACAGCAGACGTGCCAGCTCGTCCATGTCGCGGTTGATCAGCTGCAGGAACTTCATCAACACGCGGGCACGGCGCTGCGGGTTCCAGCGCGCCCACTCGACCTGCGCCTGCTCGGCGTCCGCGATGACGGCCTCGACCTCGGCATCACTGGCGAGAGGCACCCTGGCCTGAACCTCACCGGTGTTGGGGTCGTAGACATCGCCGAAGTTGCCCGACTCTCCGGGGACATGCTTGCCGCCGATGAAATGCGTGAGTTCGCGAGCCATTGAAGTCCGTCCTAACAGGTACGAGAAGGTGAAGTGTGCTCATCCTATAGTCGGACTTCCATGTATGTCGAGTGGCCTCGCTACGTGCGCGCGAATGTATAGCGGGCTATACATTCGCGCGCACGTGGGGCGAAGCCCCCTACAGCCGTCGATAGAACGCCTTCAAATCCTCGACACCCCGCGTGACCTCGTGCTCCTCCGATCCCGTCGACCGCAGGGCCCGCCTGAGCACCATCATGTCGAGGTCGTCCACGGCGGGTGCGAAGTCAGGTTTCGGCAGCGCCGGGAACTCCATCTCGTCGCCGAACCAGTCGTCCGTCCCGACCTCGACCTCCGCCTCACCGACTCCCTCGATCAACTGGTCGAGATCCACCCCGCGCAGCGTCAGGATCGTCGTCGCGGACGCGTCGATGTGCTCGGCCGCGATGTACATCAGCGCGGCCGCGTGCTTGCACGGCCACCCGTCGTCGGGGCAGGTGCAGTCGAAGTCGAGTTGCCCCTTGTCGTGCGGCAGCAACGTCGACGCCAACGCCTGCGGTATCGCGTTGGATGCGAGTTCCGCGAGCATCCCCGGATTCGACGACACTCGATCCACCAGCGCGTCGATCTGCCCCGAGGACAGTGGATCGACCATCACCGACGCCGAGAACGGCTCGAGCTGACTGCCCTGCACCTCGCCGTAGATCTGCCCGCGCTCGACGCCGAGGTTCAGCACCTGTCCCCCACGCGCGTACGTTCGGCCGCGCGCGATGCGCCCCGGGTCGGCGAGTTCTTCCATCGCCGTCACGAAATGACGGCCCCACCACGTCTGCCCGAACGCGCCTCGCTTGTTGCGAGCTTCGATGCCGCCCTTGGCTTGTCGACGTTTCCCGTACTGACTGAAGTCGGCCATCACTCACCCACCGCGTCGTCACCCAGCCGGAACAGCTCGCGCAGCTCACCGGTGTCCATCTCGGTGACCCAGTTCTCCCCCGTGCCGACGGTCATGTCGGCCAATTCCTGCTTGGACGTGAGCATTCCGACGATGCGCTCTTCGATCGTGCCGACGCACAACAACTTGTGGACCTGCACGTTCTTGCGCTGACCGATACGGAAGGCACGGTCGGTCGCCTGGTTCTCCACCGCCGGGTTCCACCATCGATCCATGTGCACGACGTGGTTGGCCTTCGTCAGGTTCAGGCCCGTACCACCGGCTTTCAGCGACAGGATCATGATCGGCGGACCGTCGTCGCGCTGGAAGTTCTCGACCATGCGGTCGCGCTTCGACTTGGTCACCGCCCCGTGCAGGAACGGAACCTCGGTACCGAACCGTTCGGCGAGGTACGGGGCGACGATGTCACCGAACTCGCGAAACTGCGTGAACAGCAACGCTTTCTCGTTGTCGCCGAGCACCGCGTCGAGAATGTCTTCGATCAATCCGACTTTCCCCGAACGATGCTGTCCGCGCCGCAGCACCGGCGACCCGTCGGACAGAAAATGCGCGGGGTGATTGCACACCTGCTTGAGTCGCGTGATTGCCGCCAGCACCGCGGCTTTGCGTTTCATGCCCTTCTTGTCGGCGATCTGCGCCATCATCTCGTCGACGACTGCCTTGTACAACGCCGCCTGCTCGGCGGTGAGATTCGACCGCACCGTCATCTCGTTCTTCTCCGGCAGATCCGAGATCACCGCCGGATCGGTCTTGACGCGTCGCAGAATGAACGGCGACGTGATCGCCCGCAGCCGCGTCACCGCACCCTCGTCGCCCTCCCGCTCGATCGGCACCGAGAAGCGGTTCCGGAAATCCGACGGTTTTCCCAGCATCCCCGGGTTGGCGAAATCGAGGATGGATCGCAGCTCGTCCAGTCGGTTCTCGACGGGTGTGCCCGTCAGCGCGAGCTTGTGTTCGGCGGGAATCGCCCGGGCGGCCCTGGCCTGGGACGTGGTCGAGTTCTTGATGTGCTGGGCTTCGTCGAGCACCATCCGGCGCCAGGTCTGCGCTGCGAGCCGCTCACGGTCCTTCGCCATCAGCGCATACGTGGTGACGACGAGATCGTGCTCGCCGACGGCCTTGTCGAATTCGTCGTCCCGCAGCCGCGTCGGCCCGTGGTGGACCATCACACGCAGGTGCGGGGTGAACTTCGCCGCCTCCCGTTGCCAGTTTCCGACGACGGACATCGGCGCGACGAGAAGCGTCGGCGACGGGCTGCTCTCGTGCGCGAGAAGGGCCAGGACCTGCAGTGTCTTACCGAGGCCCATGTCGTCGGCGAGCACGGCACCGAGGCCGAGACGACTCATGAACGCAAGCCAGGACAGGCCCCGCTCCTGGTACGGCCGCAGCACGGCGTCGACGGTCTCGGGCGTCGGAATCTGCTCCGGGGACGCGCTGGGTTCGAGCAGCGTCGCCGCCCAACCCGACGCCTGCACCTCCCCGACGGGCACCGGCGGCGGTTCCGCGATCGTCATCTCTCGCACCAATTTGCCGAACGGGGTGCCGTCGCCATGGTGTTCGGCCACGTACCTCGCGGCCCGCGCGAGCTGGCTTCCGTCGGCCATGACCCAGGTGCCCCGGAGACGAACGAGATCCCCCTTGGCCACGGCGAGCCGATTCATCTCGGCTTCGGTCAGAACCATGTCGCCGAGCTGCAGCTGCCAGTCGTACGACACGAGTTCGTCCATCCCGACGGCCCGATTGTCCGCGGCCTTGCTGACGGGCACGTCGACGCGCAACCGCATCGACGGATCGAGACGTGTCCACGCGCGCGGCAGCAGCACGGCGACGCCCGCGGACTGCAGCGCGGTCGCACCGTGCTCCACCAGGTCGATGACGACCGACGTCGGCAGCAACAGGTCGAGCGAGTTCGGGGCGTTCGGCAGATCCCGCAGGCGCGGATACGCGGCGACGGCCTCACCCACCTTGCGGACGGCCGTGCTGAGCAGGGACGCGTCGACGCGTCGGTTCATCGGAACGGGTATGGGCGCGTCGTCGCCGACACGCAGGCACACCTGGAGAGTCCAGAGAAGCTCGTCCTCGGTGTCCTCGGTGTCCTCTTCGTCGTCGGGCTCGAGCAGCCGCAGCACGAGCGACGGCTCGTCGACGGTCAGGCTGGCTCGCCAGGTGTCCAGCAGCGTGGCGGTCTGTTGAACCCCCTCGAGGTAGGGCTCGTCGTCGACGAGCGCCCGCCACATCGGATGTTCCGTATTCGGTTTGCCGAGAATCGATCTCACGATCGGGTCGGTGAGCTCGTCGACGACGCTGCCGAGTAGCTGTCTCGGTCGACCCGTGGCACGCAGCGCGGGCGGCATCGCGACGGCGAGTTCGCTGAGCCAGGCGCGCTGACGCTCCCCACCGACGAGCGTCCATCGTGGCCACCACTGGCCGTCGGCGCGCGTCAGCGTGGGGACGACGCGCCCGGCCTTCGCCCACGCTTCGATTCCGCGGGCGACGTGGCCGAGGTAGCGCAGGTCCCCGGAGATTCCGGAGTGCGACGACGGAGTGCGCAGCAGCAATTCCGCGGCATTCATGGGAGCGAGCCGTATGGCCGGAATCTGTGCGGTGTTCGGTTCACCTGAGGTCGACGGGAACGCGACGGTTGCACGAGCTCGAAAAGTCCTGGTCAGCGCGCGTGCATGTGCAGCGGGAAGTTCGGGCTCGTGTCCGGTGGAGAGCTCGTCGTTCCACAGCATCAGGCCCTCTTCCGTGGACCAGAGACCGTGCAGCATGGTGTCCATCCAATCAGGTTGGGCATGGTGTTCCAGTGGTGACCCGCGGGGTGCGGATTCCCGCTCCGAGACACGCGAAAGTGGAACACCATGCCCATCCTTTGCTTGCTTTTGGCACAGTGGATGCATGATCGCGTATGGATTCAGCGAGTACGGCGGGCCCGAAACCGAGTATTTTCTCGACATTCCGATCCCGGATCCTGGACAGGGTCAGCTCCTGATCGCGGTCCACGCCGCGGGCGTCAATCCCGCCGATTGGAAAGTCAGATCCGGCAATCGCAAGGACACCGTGCAGACGCAGTTGCCCGCGGTCCTCGGCCGCGAGGTAGCAGGAACGGTCGTTCAGGTCGGCACCCACACCGACGGCTTCTCGGTCGGCGACGAGGTGTTCGGGTCGACCGCAGCTGGACACGGCGGATACGCGCAGTACACCGTGCTCAACGCCGCGAACGCGGCCGCCAAGCCCGAATCCGTGTCGTTCGCCGTCGCCGCCACGTTGCCGGTCGCGGCAGGTACCGCGTACGACGCATTGGACCAACTCGCCCTGCACAAGAAGGACACGCTGCTCGTTCTGGGTGCGGGCGGTGGCGTCGGCTCGGCGGCGCTGCAACTGGCACGCGCCGACGGCATCTCGACCATCGGTGTCGCCAGTGCGCGCAAGAAGGACTGGGTGAACAGCCTCGGTGCGACGTTCGTGGAATCCGGTGAGAACTTCACGGACTCGCTCGACCGTGCCGTCGACGGAATCTTCGACCTGGTCGGAGGAGATACCCTGCGCGCCGCCGCAGCGCACACCACGCCCGGCGCACCGATCATCAGCGTCGCCGATCCGGTGCTCGCCGCGTCACTCGGAGGATCGGGAGTCGCGCGCGATCGCAGCGCCGCGGCATTCACCCGGCTCGCCGAACTGGTCGCGTCGGGAGTTCTTCGGCCGCACATCGAATCGACGTTCCCGCTCGAGCGTGCAGGCGAGGCACTGGCAGCCGTCGAGAGCGGACACGCGACGGGCAAGGTCGTCGTCGAGGTGAGCTGACCGTGTCGGACCCGTACGGCACACTTCTTGCCGAAGGTTCGAAATCGCCGACGATTGGGTGTGTGTGAAGAAGCTGCGTATTGCGCTGCTGTTGGTGGTCGTCACGTTGGCGATGTCGGCGTTCGGGTCGTGCGACACGTCGAACATCCCCGGTTTTTCCGCGCCCCCTCCTGCGCCCGGAAGCCCCACGCGCGCACAGATAGACGAGCTTCTCGGTCGAGTGCACGTCGTCGCGGCACGCCCCGACGCGGTCGGCTACGAGCGAGGATGCAAGAGCGGTCAGGGGTGCGTGTTCGGGCCTGCATGGACCGACGACTACGACGGCCCCGGCGGTCACGACGGCTGCGGTACCCGAGACAACGTTCTCGCCAAGGACATGACCGACCTCGTGTTCAAGCCGGGCACGCGTAACTGCGTCGTGCTCGAAGGCACTCTCGCCGATCCCTATTCGGGCACCGTCATGAAGTTCAGCAAGTCCGACGCGAGCAAGGTCCAGATCGACCACGTCTACCCGTTGTCCGCGGCGTGGGACATGGGAGCCAACGGATGGCTGCCCGAGAAGCGCGTCCAGTTCGCCAACGACATCGACTTCAATCTGTTGGCGGTCGGCGGTACCGACAACCAGTCGAAGAGCGATAGCACTCCGGCACAGTGGCTTCCGCCGAATGCGGCGTACCACTGCTTCTATGCAGGCAAATACCTGTCCGTCGCGGCCCAGTACGGGCTGTCGATCACCCAGGCCGACCAGCGAGCATTGGCGTCGATCTCCGAGAAGTGCTGAGCGTAGAGTACTGACGATGTCGCGCAGCTTCCTCAACCGTGAAACTCAGTTCTGCATGTCGTTGTCGGGACGACCGAGCAACATCGGTACGCGATTCCACAACTACCTGTACGACGAACTCGACCTGAACTTCGTCTACAAGGCATTCACGACGACCGATCTTTCCGCCGCGATCGGTGGAGTTCGCGCACTGGGCATCCGCGGGTGCGCCGTGTCGATGCCGTTCAAGGAGGACGTCATCGCACTCGTCGACGTGATGCACGATTCGGCGAGCGCCATCGACTCGGTCAACACCATCGTCAACGAGAACGGCGTACTGCACGCCTACAACACCGACTATCAGGCCGTCGCGAATCTGCTCGCGTCGTCCGGGTTCGCGACCGACTGGTCCGTCGCCGTCACCGGAAGCGGAGGAATGGCCAAGGCCGTCGTTGCCGCACTTCGTGATTCGGGCTTCACCGACGGAACCGTCGTCGCCCGCAACACCGACACCGGACGAGCCTTGGCCGACGCGTACGGATACGCCTATTCCCAGGACACCGTCGACGCAGACCTCCTCGTCAACGTCACCCCCATCGGCATGGACGGCGGCCCCGACGCCGACGCATCCCCGTTCTCGGACGATCGAATCTCCGCCGCGCAGGCCGTGTTCGACGTCGTCGCCATGCCGTCGGAGACACCGTTGATCGTCGCGGCTCGTGCGGCCGGCAAACCCGTCGTCACCGGCGCCGAGGTCATCGCGCTGCAGGCGGCCGAGCAATTCCACCTGTACACCGGGGTCCGGCCGACCGACGAGCAGGTGCGACGGGCGTCGGAATTCTCGCGACGCTAGCTCAGTCGCAGACCGCCTTGGCCTCGTCCTCGGCGGTCGCGAGTGCGCCGGACTCGTACTCGCCGATCGCCGCGACCTTCGCCGCGGACGCCGACGCCGGGTCGAACGTGTAGCCGAGCCATTCCTTGGCCAGACGTCGAGCGAGCTCGATACCGATCACGCGCTGTCCCATGCACAACACCTGGGCGTCGTTGCTGAGCACCGCGCGTTCGACCGAGAAACTGTCGTGGGCCGTCACAGCCCGAACACCGGGTACCTTGTTGGCGCTGATCGCAACTCCGAGGCCGGTACCACAGACGAGCAGCGCACGGTCGGCAGTACCGTCGGCGATCATGCGGGCTGCCGTGACCGCGACATGGGGGTACGCCGTGTGCTCGTCGTCGCCGACGCCTACATCGGCGACCGATTCGACTCTCTCGTCGTTCCGAAGATCGGCCAGCAGTGCCTGCTTGTACTGGAGACCTGCGTCGTCACAGCCGACGACGATGCGGAGTTTGTTCATGATCGGAGTCCTCGTGTCGTGAAGAGTTCGGCGACGGTGGCTACACACATCGCCAGTGAGATCGCGCCCGCGTCGGGTGTACCGACGCTTTTCTCGGCGAGCGGGCGTGCCCGTCCTACCCTCGGGCGTAGTTCGGCCGTGTCGTCGGCTGCCGTTCGCGCCACGACAACTGCATCGGTCCATGCGGTTCGCCACTCGTTTCCGCCGGCCACCGATTTCTCGATCGCGCCCACGAACGGGTCGAACGCGTCGAGCATCGTCTTGTCTCCGAGCGCCGCCCCACCGAGCGACGTCAGCGCGTCGTAGCCTGCTCGGAGCGCCTCGGCGACGGCACGGTCGTCGGGAGTTCCCTTGTTGCCGAGTCGGTTTCCGATGGCGGTCAGGGCGGCGCCCCACAAGACGCCGGATGTGCCTCCGGCTTTCGCAGCCCACGCGGATCCGGCCGCGGCCAGAACAGAACCGGCTCCACCCCGACGCGAGACAGCCTCGTCGGCCGCCTTGCTTCCCGCAGCTGTGCCCTTGACCATTCCGCGGCCATGATCGCCGTCACCGGCCACGGCGTCGATCCGTCCGAGCTCGTCCTCGGCGTCGGCCATCCGCTCGGCGAGAGCTTTCAGCGAGGCTGCGACAAATGTGCCGCAATCGCGGGAGGATTCGTCCGACTCGGGGAGGGTGTCGGCGTCGACGGCAGCAACTGCATCGCTGGACCGCCGCTGCCCCGCGTCGGCGTCGACGATTCCCTTGCGGTAGGCCGGGGTGTCGGCGGGCGAGGTCCACAACCGCTCGAGTTCGTCGTCGAGCCACATGACGGTCAGCGAGCAGCCTGCCATGTCGAGGCTCGTGACGAGTTCTCCCACCTCCGGATCCACGATCGTGTACCCGGCGTCCCGCAGGCGTGCGGCCGCCCCGGACCATACGACGAACAATTCTTCGTACTTGGTACGTCCGAGTCCGTTGAGGATGACCGCGATTCGGTCGCCACTGCCCGCGGGCTTCTCCGCCAGCACTCCGTCGACGAGGAGTTCCGCGAGTTCCGACGCCGTGGGCATGGCGTGCGAGGACACCCCGGGTTCGCCGTGGATACCGAGACCGAGATCCATCGTCCCCTGTGCCACCGTGAACAGCGGATCGGCGGCACCCGGCATCGTGCAGCCGTCGAAGGCGACGCCGAGCGTACGGGTCGCGTCGTTCGCCGCGATACCCACACGTTCGACGCCGTTCATGTCGTATCCGGAATCGGCTGCTGCAGAAGCACATCGGAACACCGTGAAATCTCCGGCGATTCCGCGGCGCTTGGCAATCTGGTCTTTCGGTGCGCTCGCGATATCGTCCGTGACTGCGAGATATCGCGCGTCGATACCCTCGGACCTCAGCTTCTGCACTGCCAGACCGAAGTTCATGACGTCACCGGCGTAGTTTCCGGTCGTCAGCAGTACCCCTCCCCCGTTGTCCGCGGCCCGCGCGACCGACGCCGCGTCGTCGGCGGACGGCGAGGTGAAGATGTTGCCCACCACAGCGCCGTCGGCGAATCCGCGACCGACCACGCCGCAGAAGGCGGGATAGTGACCGGAACCGCCGCCGACCACGACGGCCGCCTTTCCCTGCGGTGTCTCGGTCGCGCGGACGACACCCCCGGGCACGCCCACCACGTACCGAGCGTTGGCGTCGAGAAAACCGTCCAGCATGTCCTCCATGAAGGAGGACGGATCGTTGAAAAGCTTCGTCACGGCAGTTCCTATCGGAGTCGACGACCGGAATCGCGGTCGAACAAGTAGATGCGTTCGGCCGGAGCCGAGAGCGCGCAGCGGTCGTGGGTGCGGAACCGCTCGCGCGCAGGTGTCTGCACGACGAACGTCTCGCCGCCGGTCGCGGCGACCGTCGCCTGACCGAACTCCATCAGGTGTTCGAAGTAGTCCACCGACACGGCGATCTGCCCCGCTCTCGGTGCGCCGGAGGCCAGAACGGCGTCCTGGGGCCGAATTCCGACCTTGACGAGGGTGCCGTCGGCAACCTTCTTCGCCGCGACGGGCAACATCCCGCCTCCGATCTCGACGGACGTCTCGCCACCGGACGAGCGGACGATTCCATCGACGACGTTGATCTGCGGTTCGCCGACGAAGCCTGCCACGAACAGGTTCGCCGGGTCGTCGAACACTTCGTCGGGCGTCCCGAACTGCTGGATGACGCCGCCGTCCATGACCGCGAGCCGGTCTGCGAGGCTCAACGCCTCGACCTGATCGTGGGTGACGACGATCGTCGTGTAGCCGAATTCACGTTGCAGCATCTTGAGCTCGCGTCGAACACGTTGGCGCGCAGATGCATCGAGATGCGACAACGGCTCGTCGAGCAGCAGCACCGGTGGGTTGCGCACGAGTGCCCGCGCCAATGCGACGCGCTGCTTCTGACCGCTCGACAGACCGGCGGGCCTCAGATCGAGAAGGTCGTCCATCTCGAGTCGCCGGGCGATGGAATTCACCAATTCGTCGGCGTTCTTGACCTTGCGCGCCTTCAGCCCATACGCAAGGTTCTCGCGGATGGTCAACGGCGGATACAGCGCGTAACTCTCGAATCCGACACCGACTTCGCGTTTTCCTGGAGGGAGGTCGGTGATCGTCCGGTCACCGATGCGTATCTGGCCACTGGTCACGGTTTCCAGACCGGCGATCATCCGGAGGGTGGTGGTCTTGCCGCACCCCGACGGCCCCAGCAACGCAACTAGTTCCCCCGGCTCGATCGCCAGGTCGATTCCCTTGACCGCTTTGAACTCCTCGCGCCCACGCGAGGAGTACGTCTTGACCAGAGTGTCGAGCGTGAGACTCTGTGCCACTGCGGTCGGCTTGGTCTGTACGGCAGTCATCTACTGCTCCTTCGCATCTGCAGCGCCGAGTCGCTTCGTCTCGGAGTCGGAACGACCGTCGACGCCGGCGAAGAGGTGGATATCGGAAGCGTCGACGGAGACGGTGACTCTGGCTCCCTCGGTGATGTGGCGACCGCCCTTGGACAATGCGATCAGCGTCGTACCACCGAGATCCACCGACACCTCGACGTCGCGACCGAGTCGTTCCGCCAGCACGACGGTGCCGTCGAACGACAACTTCCCGGGCTCTGCCCTCTCCAGGACCTCCACGTCGCACGGGCGGATTCCGATGCGTACGGAGTCGCCGTCGGACAGTCCCAGCTTCCGCGGCACCGGGATGTCGAGCGAACTACCGAGCACCCTCGACAGGCCGTCGTCGACGGTCGCGTCGTAGAGGTTGATCTCGGGTTGACCGAGCGCTTTGGCGACGAACGTGTCCGCCGGTGCACGCCAGATGTTCTCGGGCGTATCCACCTGCACGACGCGGCCCTCGCGGAGAATCGCGATGCGATCTCCCAGTGCGAGTGCCTCCTGGTAGTCGTGGGTGACGTACACCGTCGTCGTGTTCGACATCTCGCCGAGTTGCCTCAGTTCGACGCGCATCGACGCACGAAGCTTCGCGTCGAGGTGCGACAGAGGCTCGTCGAGCAGGTACACGTCCGCGGGTCGCACCAGCACTCGGCCGAGTGCCACACGCTGACGCTGGCCGTTGGACAGCTCACGCGGAAAACGTTGCAGGAGATGGTCGATACCGAGAGTCTTGGTCACGGCCGCGATCCGCGCGGTCTGTTCGGCCTCGCTGTACTTGCCGGTCCGTCCGGACTTCAGCGGCGACGCCAGGTTCTGCGACACCGTCTTCTGCGGATACAACGCGTAACTCTCGAACGCCATCGCGACGTTGCGGTGGTACGGCTCGACGGACGTCATGTCCGTGCCTGCGATGTGAACGGCGCCTTCGTCGACGTCGACCAGTCCGGCAATGGATTTGAGCGTCGTCGTCTTACCCGCACCCGATGGCCCGAGAATGACGAAGAACTCGCCGTCGGCGATGTCGAGATCGATACCGTCGATGCCGATCTTCTTGCCGTATTTCTTGCTGAGTCCCTTGATCGCCAAGTGTGCCATCTAGGATTTCACCGCCCCGAAGGAGAGACCGCGAACCAGGTAACGCTGAATCGTGAGCGCCAGGATCAGCGGTGGAAGTGCTGCGATGACGGCCGCCGCCGCAGTGAGGTTGTAGTAGGCCTGTCCTCCGCCACCGAGGAACTTCGTGATCGCGACGGTGACCGTGCTGGCATTGCTGTCCGACAGAATCAACGGGAACACGTAGTTGTTCCACGCGAAGATGAAGGCCAGCAGCGCCGCGGCCGCGATCCCCGGTCGCACGAGCGGCAGCGCCACCATCACGAAAGCCCGTGTGCGGGTGTATCCGTCGAGAAGCGCAGCCTGTTCGAGATCTTCCGGCAGGTCCTGGAAGTACGAACGCAGAATCCAGACGACGAGCGGCATCGTGACCAGTTGAAGCACCCAGATCATGCCGACCTTCGTGTCGAAGAGTCCGATCTGGTTGTAGATGACGAACAGCGGCACGATGACCATCAGCTCGGGTGCGAAGCGGAAGGACAGCATCTGGAACATCAGGTCGTTGCTGCCTTTGTACTGCCACCGGCCCGCCGCGTAGGCAGCGGGAATACCGATGACGAGCGACACGATCACCGCGCCACCGCAGTTGATGAGGCTGGTGAGCAACGAGGACGTGAAGTCGACACTCGTCAGGTCGGTTCCACGCTGACTCAGCACCGTCGCGAAGTTCTCGAACGTAGGGGTGAAGGCGAAGTAGGTGCTGGTCTGCTCGGCGTCGGACTTCAGTGCGAGCAGCACCATCCACACGATCGGGAACAGCGAGAAGACGAACCACACGAGCAGCACGACGTCCGCTGCGACCGACGCCGGCGTGAACCGACGCTGTCCGGGAAGCAATTCCTTGGCCATGGTTCAGCTCTCCGCGCCTGCAGCACGCCGCTGCGCTTTGCCGAGCACGCTCACGAGGAAGCGTGCGGTGATGAACACGAGGATCCACAGCAGGAACATGTAGGTGCTGCCGCGGGAGTAGTCGAGGTTGATGATCGAGTCCTCGAACGCGCCGATCTGCAACGACCGGGTGGCGACACCAGGACCGCCCGCCGTGAGAACCCATGGGACGTCGAAGAACTTGAGGTTGTCCATGAAGCGGAAGATCACGGCGACGAGGATGTACGGCCAGAGCATCGGCAGCATGAGGCGTCGGAACATGTAGAACCAGCTGGCCCCGTCGACCTCCGACGCTTCGAACGGTTCCTTCGGAAGCGAACGGATGCCCGCGAGGACGAGGATCGCGACGAACGGCGTGAAGATCCACAGGTCGACGAGGATCACGGAGAACAGCGCGTTCTGGCTGCTCAGCCAGTCGAACGTGTTACCGAGCCCGAGAACGTGATTGAGCACGCCGAACTGCGGGTTGAACATCAACTTCCACACCACGGCCGCAATGACGGGCGCGATCATCAACGGCAGGATCAGAACCTTCTCGAAGATCCGTCCGATGATCGACGACCGGTTGAGGAGCAGGGCGATGATCACGCCGATGACGGTCTCGACGACGGTGGCGACGACCGCGAAGGTGCCCGTGACCCGCACGCTCGACCAGAACTGCGCGTCGCCGAGGACGCTGGCGTAGTTGCGAAATCCTACGAACACCGGATTCGGGTTCACCGCAGCGTAATTGAGGAACGAGTACCACGCACCGACGAAGAACGGGTACAGAATCCCGACGACGATCAGAACCGCGGGAACCGACAGCAGGTACGGCCGGAGCCGTCGACGCCACCGCGGCACTTCGGGTTTCGACGTGGCGGCCGGCTGGGGCGTGTCGGTCGCGCGTGCGGTGTCAGAACGGGTGGCCATGACCTACCTCTTTCCAGGACGTCATCACAGATTCACCTTCGAGGTGTTGGTTTTCGCGAGCCCGTCGAGACGCGATCGGGCGTCGTCGCCGCCGTAGATGTCCTGCAGAGCCGACGCCCAGTTCTGGGTGGTGTCGAAGAACTTCTTCTGCGGCGTGAACTGGATCTTGGACTGGTCGATGACGGTCTCGAAGGTCTCGAGATAGCCCGCCTGGTCCGCGACCTGCTGCTTGAACACGCCGTCGAACACCGACTTTCGGACCGGGTCGGCGTAGATCCCGCCCTGCACGGCCTTCGACATCGCTTCCTTGCCCGTCGCCCACTGCATGAACAGCCAGGCGGCGTGCTTGTTCTTCGACATCGAGTTCATCGCGAGCGACCACGTCCACAGGTTGGTGGCATAGCTGCCGTCGGGGCCTGCCGGTCCGGGGTACCACCCGATGTTGCCCGCCTGCGCCGACGCGCCCGGCTTGTTCTTCGGGTAGGTGGCGCTGTCCGCGTCGTAGACCATCATGGCGGTGCCGTCGCCGAGATCACCTGTGGCATTGGGGTAGTCGTAGGACGTCCACGAGGTCGGGCCGGCCTTGTGTTGCATCTCGATCCACTTCTCCGTGAATGCGACGGCTTTGTCCGAGTTCATGCGAGCCTGCAGCTCGCCGTTCTCGAAGACGTAGTCCTGGGCGCCTTCTCGGGTGTACTGCGTCATGAAGCCGGGATGAATCGTGGCCCAGGACTTCGATCCACGGGTGGCGATGCCGTACCGATTCTGTGACCGGTCGGTCAAATCGATGGCCAGCTGGATGAAGTTGTCGAACGTGTCCGGCAACGTGATGCCGTTCTTGTCGAAGTACGCCTTGTTGTAGGCGACGACGTTGTTCTCGAAGCCCCACGGCAGTGCCCACTGTCCACCGGTGCCCAATGGACTGCCCTGCTCGAAGTCCCAGCTCGTCGACGTGCGAAGACCTTCGTAGATGTCGTCGAAGTCGTACTCGTCGCTGGTGGCAGAACTGTTCTGCAGCCATGGACCGAGGTCCTCGAGCCATCCGGGAGGACCGTACTGCCAGATGAAGTAGGCGCCGAGCATGAACACGTCGTGTTTGCCTGTGCCGCCTGCCAGTTCGGTGTTCAGCTTGGTGAAGTAGTCGGCCTCGGGAACCAGGTCCGCGTTGATGGTGATGCCGGTGAGCTGCTCGAACTCGGCCAACAACGGCTGGAAGGACTGCTGATACGGGTGCGGGGTCTGCAGGATGTTAAGCGTCGTACCCTGCGCGGCCTTCCAGTCGAACGGTCCGGTGACCTCGCCTGCGCCGTTGACAGCGTCGACGCCTCCGCCGACGCCACAGGAGGACAGAATCGGAACGGAGGCCGCGGCGATGCCCGCCAGGCCCATCGCCCGTAGCATGTCCCGCCTCGAGAATTGATGAATGCTCATGTGTTGTCTCCCGGTGTGGGCGGAAAGTCAGGACGGGATAAGCGAGACCTTGACGGACTCCGCACCACTGCCGACGAGGTCGAGGCCTTTCTGGAAGTCCGCGAGCGGCAACTGATGCGTGCAGATCTTGTCCATCGGAAGAACGCCGGACTCGATCATGCGGATTGCCGCAGGCCAGCAGTACGGGCCGAGATGTGCGCCGAGGACGTCGAGTTCCTTGTCGTCGGAGATGATCGACCAGTCGACGGACACGTCGCTGCCGAAGACGCCGTATTCGACGTACGTACCGAGTTTGCGCAGCAGACCGAGCCCCTGCGGAACTGCCGACGGATGCCCGGTTCCTTCGAGGTAGACGTCGGCGCCGTAGCCGCCGGTGAGGTCCTTGACGATCCTCTCGGCGTCCTCGTTGCGAATGTCGATCACGATGTCGGCACCGCATTCCCGTGCGAGAGCCAGCTTTTCGGGCTGCATGTCGAGAGCGATCACGTGAGCGGGGCTCTTGGCGCGAGCGCCCGCGATCATGCCGAGTCCGATCGGACCACAGCCGGCGACGACGACCACGTCGTCGAAGGTGATGCCCGCGCGCTCGACGGCGTGCAACGAGCACGAGAGCGGCTCCGTGAATGCCGCATGCGCGGGCGGAATGCCCTTGGACACCTTGTGCACCAACGCATCTGCCGGATACACCATGTACGACGCCATCGCCCCCGGCGTGCGCCGCTTGAATCCGTACAGATCGTGCGGGGCGCACATGTGGTACTGCCCGCGAAGGCAGAACCGGCACTTCCAACACGGAACGATCTGCTCGGAGACGACTCGATCGCCGACCGCGACGTTCCAGCGCGCCGATGCTTCGTCGTCGATCACGACGATCTCCCCGACGAATTCGTGACCGGGAATGACGTCGGTCTCGGCCCATGCGGGACGGTTCTCGTCACCCCAGAACTTGGCTGCACCGTGATAGCACTTCAGATCACTGGCGCAGATTCCAACGGCTTCGACGCGCACGAGCGCCTCGCCCGGTCCGGGAACGGGTACCGGTACCTCTTCGAGGCGGTAGTCCTCCGGGCCATGACAGACGACGGCCTGCATCTTCTCGGGGATCGCGGTGTCCGACATGAAAGAGCTCCTGATCTGGCGGCAGTGATGGGACGCATTGCTGTGTCGCGATGTGTTGGCGATCACGTTAACGGTCCGTTATACATATGTCCAGAACGAATGTTCAGCAATTCAAAGTCCGTGCACATATGTTCAGTGGGATACTGCGACCATGGCCACAACCAGTTCAGCGAGCGAGAACACACCGTCGACCGCCGACGCCGGTCACTTCGCGCCCACGCTGCTGTACACCGCCGCCAAGCTCTACTACGAAGACGATGCGACCCAGGCCGAGGTGGCCGCGAAGTTGGGCACCAGCCGCGCGACGGTCAGCAGACTACTGTCCGAAGCCAGGCGCCAGGGCATCGTGCGTATCGAGGTCATTCCCCCGAGCACGTCTGCACAGGACGACCTCGCCGAGCGCGTCGCCGCCGCACTGGGGCTCACACACGTCTACCTGTCGGCACCTCTGCCTGCGCCGACGCCGTCGAAGCCGACCGTCGACCTCATGGGACGGTATCTCGCGCCCGAGGTGTCGAAGGCCCTGGGAGCAGTCGGATTGGTACCCGGGGACATCCTGCTGGTCTCGTCGGGCCGAACGGTCTACGAGGTCGCACAGTTCGATCTCGATCGCATTCCCGGGGTACTCGTCGCACCCACGGTCGGGGGAAACGACCAACCCGAGGAGTGGTATCAGACCAACGAGATCACTCGCTTGATTTCGAACAAGCTGGGCGGGCGGGCCAACTACCTGTTCGCGCCTGCCCTACCCGGAGCCGATCTCCACTCGATCATCCACTCCGACCCCGCAATACAGCGAGTCCTCGACCTGTGGCCGCAAGCCCGGTGCATCCTGATGGGCGTCGGCGCCCCTCCGTTGCTGCGTTCGGACATACCGAGATTCGTCCCGACGAACGCTGCGTCGCTGCGTGATTCCGTCGGCGACGTCTGCTCGAGGTTCTACGACCGCGACGGCAATTCCGTCGAGTTCCCGGGGTCCGACCGACTGATCGCGGTGGAACTGGCTGCGCTGCAGAAGATTCCGGTCGGGATTGCAGTGGCAGTCGGCGACGAGAAGGTCGCACCCATCGTCAGCGGCGCACGCGCGAAGTTCTTCAACCAGCTCGTCACCGACCCCTCGACCGCCCAGAGCATTCTCGACCACGTTCGACCCGACGCAGAGAAAGACGCTCCATGACGCTTCCCAATTCCTCGCTCCTCGACGGCAAACGTGCCCTGATCACCGGAGCCGGCCGAGGCATCGGAGCCGACATCGCACGAACGTTCGCCGCGGCGGGCGCGCGGCTCGTCCTGTCCGGACGAGACCGAGACGGTCTCGAAAGTTTCGCCGCCACGCTCGATGCCGAATGCACGGTCGTCACAGCCGACCTGTCGACCGCCGACGGCCCGGAGAAACTGGCCGACGACGCCGCGCACGCATACGGCGGCCTCGACATTCTGATCAACAACGCCGGGATCTCCTACCCCGAGACCGTCGACGCACTCGACACCGCACATTTCGACGAGGTGCTGCAGGTCAATCTCCGCGCACCGTCTCTGCTGGCCGCCAGGACAGGACGTGCGATGGCCGACGCGACGGGCGGATCGATCGTCACCGTCGCGTCGGCGGCTGCGCTGCGACCGCTTCCCGAGCACTACGCGTACTGCACCTCGAAGGCAGGACTGATCATGGCGACGAAAGTCCTCGCGCTCGAACTCGGGCATCGCGGAGTCCGCGCCAATTCCATCTGCCCCACAGTCGTTCTCACCGACATGGGACAGAAGGTGTGGGGTGATCCCGTCAAGTCCGCGCCGATGTTGGCACGGATTCCGACCGGCCGATTCGCCGTCCCGTCGGAAGTGTCGGCTACAGCGCTGTGGCTTGCCTCCGATGCGTCGTCCATGATCAACGGCAGCGACATACCGGTCGACGGCGGCTACCTGGTCAGCTGAGCGCCCGCATGGACGATCTTTCGTGTCGACGGGTAGAGCTCGCACCAGTTCCCGTAGAGGTCGTCGTACAGCGCTTTGTGTTCGGGATTCGGGGGAATTTCCGACGCGACTGTCGCCCAATCGGTTTCGGGTGAGACAGCGCCGACGCCGATAGCGGCCAGAAGTCCGTCTCCGTAACTGGCTCCGATGGCCTGCGTCGGAACCAATTGAGTGCGACCGGTGATGTCGCTCAGCGCCTGAGCCCACACCGGGCTGCGCAGTCCCCCGCCGACGGCGACGGCTCGCGTGACCGGCGTGTCCGAGTCGTCGAACATCTCGAGAATCTGCCTGATACCGAACGAAATTCCCTCGTAGGCAGCACGAAACATATGTCCGCGGGTATGCCGGAGGGTCAGTCCTGCCATGACTCCACGGGCATCGGGATCGAAGACGGGAGTGCGCTCTCCGGCGAGGTACGGAAGCACCAGGAGTCCGTCGGAGCCGGCCGGGACGGCAGAGGCCTCGCGCATCAACTCGTCGAAAGACGCACCGCCGGTGACGGTTTGCAGCCACGTCGTCAGCGAACCTGCGGTGGATGTGCCCGCGGCCAGCGCGTAAGTCCCCTTCTCGACCCCCGTCGTGGTCCAGAGCGCCCCGGACGTGGAGCCCGCCGGACGCCCCGTGGGTGCAGGCGTGCGGTACTCGGCGAGGACCTGCACGAGGAACATCGTCGATCCGTACATCAGCATCAGATCACCCGGGTGACGCACCCCGACGCTGAAGGCCTCGGCATACGCGTCGACGGTTCCTGCGACGACGGGCGTCCCGACGGGTATCCCGGTGGACGCGGCGGCGTCGGCGCTCACCTTTCCGACGATCTCGCTCGGCCACGCGAGCCGAGGAAGATCCAATCCGTCCAGCACGCGATCGGACCATTCTGTGTTCCAACCGAATTCGCGCACCGAATACAACGGGTCGCACTGGCTCGCCGTGTGGTGGTCCTGAATGTATTCTCCCGTCAGTTTGGCGACGACGTAGGAGTTGGAGCCGAACCACTTGCTCGCCCGCGCGAAGTTCTCGGGTTCGTTCTTGCGCACCCACTCGATTTTCGGGCCGACCGCCTGACTGGACAGCAACTTTCCGCAGCGACGCAGGATCTCGGCTTCACCGAACAGTGCGGTGAGCTCGGCGATTTCCGCGTGAGCACGGGAGTCGATTCCGTACAGGATCGCCGAACGGACCGGGTTCAGGTCCGCGTCGGTGAGGACGAGGCATGGCCCGACGCCGCTGACACACATGGCCGCGACGCGTGAGCCCGCCGGAACCTCGGCAGTCAATGACGACGCGATGGCGCAGACGTCGGCCCACCACACTGCTTCGGCGTCCACCTCGGCCCACCCCGGCCGTGGAAGCGACATCTCGTGGGCCCGTTGTTCGGAGGCGAGAACGACGCCGTCCTCGGTGACCAGAACTCCCTTGGTGCTGCCGGTACCCATATCGATGCCCACGAACAAGTCCACGGGGCAAACACTATCGGAGCAGGCCACCCGCCGCGGCAAGTCTCAGGGCATCATGGACATCCGTGTCCGAACACGAAAATACAGTCGAACAGGAACGCTCCGGGCCACTGCAGCCGGTGCTGGCCGGTGTCGTGGCCGCACTGGTCGGGTTCACGAGTTCGTTCGCCGTCGTACTGACGGGTCTGCGTGCTGTCGGCGCGTCGCCCGAGGACGCCGCGTCGGGACTTCTCGCGATCTGTGTGACGCAGGCGCTCGGCATGCTGTATCTCTCCCGGCGATATCGACAACCCATCACGCTCGCCTGGTCGACGCCGGGGGCGGCCCTGCTCGCCGGCACCGGAACCGTCACCGGCGGCTGGCCCGCTGCGGTCGGCGCCTTCGTGGTGGTCGGCGCACTCGTGGTGACGACCGGCCTGTGGCCGCGACTCGGCGCCTTGATCACCTCGATCCCGACGTCGATCGCACAGGCGATGCTCGCGGGTGTCCTGCTCCCCCTCTGCTTGAAACCGGTCACCGCGTTCGCTGCGTCACCGGCGTTCATCGCCCCTGTCGTACTCGTCTGGCTTGTGCTGCAACGCTTCTCGAAGCGCTGGGCCGTGCCGGCGGCATTCGTGGCCGCCGCGATCGTCATCGCAGTCGACGTCGTCGCCGAAGATCGTGTTCCCAGTCCGGTGGACCTCGTCCCGCGTGTCGACCTCACCACACCGCAGTGGACGTGGCAGGCGATCATCGGAATCGCACTACCGCTCTACGTCGTCACGATGGCGTCCCAGAACATTCCCGGCATGGCGGTGATGAAGTCCTTCGGCTACGACGTGCCGTGGCGACCCGCGATGGGCGTCACCGGACTGGGCACGGTCATCGGAGCTCCGTTCGGAGGCCACGCCATCAACCTCGCGGCCATCAGCGCCGCACTCGCAGCAGCGCCGCAGGCGGATCCCGACCCGAAACGCCGGTGGATCGCCGCATCGTCGGCCGGGTGGTTCTACCTGTTGCTCGCGCTGTGCTCGGCCGCGCTCGCGACTCTCGTTTCCGTCGCACCTGCCGGCGTCGTCGAGACCGTAGCCGGCCTCGCGCTACTGGGCACCCTCGGGGCCTCGCTCGCCGGCGCGTTGAAGAACGAGGCGGGACGGGAGGCGGCCATCCTGACCTTCCTCATCGCCGCATCGGGCGTCACGGTGCTGGGTATCGGGTCCGCGTTCTGGGCACTCGTCGCCGGACTCGTGGTGCGGTGGGTACTGATGCCGTCCGCCTCTGCGCGACCGTGACCCCAGCACATTATTGCCGGGAGTGGAGCCTGCAGGAATGACCCGAATTAGACTCGACTCATGACCGCTTCCGCCGAGCAGCGAGCCGAACCGAATCCCGCTGCCGACTACCCGGCCCTGTGGCCCGTCGCGACGCGATGGGACGACAACGACCACTACGGACACGTCAACAACGTCACCTACTACGCGTTCTTCGACACCGCGGTCAACGGCTGGCTGATGTCCACGACCGGCGTCGACATTCGTGAACTCCCGGCGATCGGCGTCGTCGCCGAGACGTCGTGCAAGTATCACCGCGAGCTGTCGTTCCCGGATCGACTGCAGGTCGGACTGTCGGTCGAGAAACTCGGCACCCGCAGCATCGTGTACTCGCTTGCGCTGTTCCGCGACACCGACGGCGACGAGCTACAGCTGGCCGCGACCGGCCGATTCGTGCACGTCTACGTCGACGCGGTCACGCGCACGCCCGTTCCGATCCCGACCGAAATAGAAGCTGCTGCACGCACTCTCGTGGTACCGCGCTAGAGACCGATCGCGTCGGCGGTCGCCGTGGCGCGAGTCAGGATGTCGTCGACCAACGTCGTCGTCGGTGCACCTGCCTGGGCTCGGTTGCGGGCATCCGCCTCGGCGCGACGCATGACTCCTTCGGCGATGATCGACAACTTCCACAGCGCGAGCACCTGCCAGTAGTCCACGGCCGAGACGTCGCGGCCGGTGACGCGCGCGTACTCGGCGACCAACTCGGCACGCGTCGGGAATCCGGGCAGTGTCGATGCCATGAACGGGCCTGCGACGTCGTCGCCGGCCTCTGGCCAGTACGCGAGCAGCCCGCCGAGGTCGGCCAGCGGGTCACCGAGGGTGCACAGCTCCCAGTCGACGACGGCCACGATCGACCCATCCGTGCGCGACGTGATCACGTTGTTCATGTGGAAGTCGCCGTGCACCAACGAAAGCTCCTGCTGTTCAGGAACATTCGCGGCCAAGCGCTGAGCGAGCGAATCGATCGCGGGCACCTCGCGAGATCTCGTGTGCTCCCACTGCGTCGTCCACCGCTTCAACTGACGCTGCGCGTACGGCTTGTGGCTCGCGAGATCGAGAAGTCCGACACTTTCCAGGTCGACCCGGTGGATCTCGGCGAGCGCACCGACCATGCCGAGACCGATCGAGCGTCGAACGGTGTCGTGGAGTGTCTCTGCGACGGCAGGTGAGTCGATCACGACACCGTCGACGTGCGCCATCAGAACGAGCGGCGCATCCGAGACGGCCGGGTCCTCGGACAGCGCCAACATCTTGGGAACCGGAACCGACGTGTTCTGCAACGCGGACAGAATGCGATGCTCACGCACGACGTCGTGCGCCGACGCCAGCAGTGTGCCGAGCGGAGGCCTGCGCAGCACCCACCGCGAGCCGCTCACATCGGTGACCGCGTATGTCAGATTGGATTGACCGTTACCGATTCGCTGGAACGTCAGCGGGGACACCGCTCCGATGCCCAACGATCCGATCCACTTCGATACCGCGGACTCGTCCACACCCGCCGACGCCATTCGAACCCCTTACCCTCGTCTTCGCAACCGGAGTGGATGGTATCCATTCGAGTGACGGCTGGGGCGGAGTTCGCGTGCGGTCAGCTGGCGCGCAGGTACGACGGCGACGCGGCAGCGTCCGACGCGGCATCCTCGGCGAGAGCGGTGTCACGACGCGCAGCGACCTCGTCGAAGTCGCCGCCCAGCAGCGCCACCAGCGACTCCGGCTCGGCCAGCCAGGCCTGAGCCATCGCACGAATTTCCGACGACACGAAGAAGCCGCTCATTTCCAGCGCTTCGATCCATTCGCCGACGGCGTCCGGCGTTGCTTCGGGGAGCGAACTGCGTTCGAGACGCGCGACCTCGAACTCGTAGCAGAAGAAGGCTCGCATCATGTCGAGCTGCCCTTGAGTCAACGACGGTTCGGGCTCGGTCGCGTCGGTGGTGACAGTCGGGCGAGCGTCTGCAAGAGTCATGGCTTCTCCTTCGATCGGCGGCGCTGTGTGCCAGGTCCGGTCAGCAAGAGGTTTCAACATATGTCCGAGACCGTGTTCGGATCGTTACGAATCTCGCTGTAACGATCACTCACTTTCTAGCGATGCCCTGAAGCTACGCTCTCCCTGGTAGCTCCACCAGATCGAACCGGACGATGTGATAAGCGTCACAGTTTGACAACCAGTCCAGTGACTTTCCAGTTACGAATGATGTGTCACGCGCGGGCGTCGCACTCGGCGCCTGCGGTCTCACGACGTCGCCGCAGGTAGCGTGGGACCCCATGGTGAACGAGGTGACCGACCAGGCTGCGCGTCTACGACGGGCCAGGGCAGCCATTTTCGGCGTCTTCGCCGTCAACGGTTTCGTGTTCGCTATCTGGGTGGTTCACATCCCCAGCGTCGAGGATCGAGTCGGCATTTCTCATGCCACGCTCGGCTCGTTGCTGCTCGTTCTCGGCGCCGGCGCCATCGTCGGCATGCAGACTGCGGGGCCACTCGCGGACCGGTTCGGCAGCAACCGCCTCGTGATCGCCACCGGTACAGCACTCTCGTGCGCAGCCATGGGACCCGCACTGTCTCAGAGCGCGGTGGCGCTCGCGATCTCGCTGTTCGTGTTCGGCATGTTCAACGGCGCACTGGACGTGTCGATGAACTCTCAGGCCGTCGACGTCGAGCGGCTGTACGGGCGCCCGATCATGTCCGCGTTCCATGCGCTGTTCTCGGTCGGTGGCGTCGTCGGATCGCTCGTCGGAGCAGCCATGCTCGCCGCATCGGTGCGTATCGACGCGTCCATGGGAGCCGCCGCAGTACTGGGCGTCGCCGCCATCGCGGTCTGCAGCCGCTTCCTGTTGACGCCGACCGAACACATGCCGACCCAGGACGACACGTCGCCGAGCACGCGGGGCACGAAGTTCTCGCCTCGTGTGCTCACCCTCGGGGCACTTGCGTTCTCGCTGATGCTGGCGGAGGGCGTCGCCAACGACTGGAGCACGCTGCAGGTCAAGGAACATCTGAACACCGCGGACGGCACCGCAGCCTTGGCGTTCGGCTTCTTCGCCGCGATGATGACGGTCGGCCGGTTCTGCGCCGATCGCGTCAGCGCACGGTTCGGGCCCGTCGCGGTCGTTCGATACGGCAACCTGATCGCAGCCGTCGGCATGCTCCTGGTCTTCACGTCCGGCTGGCTGCCTTTGACCCTCGCGGGATGGGCAGCGTTCGGGTTGGGCCTGTCCGGCAGCATCCCGCAGATCTTCACCAGTGCGGGAAACCTAGGATCGGGCCCGTCGGCGACCAACATGTCCCGCGTCGTCGGCATGGGATACGTCGGACTGCTCGCAGGCCCCGCGATCATCGGATGGCTGTCCCATGCTATCCCGCTCACCACGGCGATGCTGGTGCCGCTGCTGCTCACGGTGATCGCAGCTGCCTCGGCGGGAACCGTACGACCCCAGCGCGCGCCCGTTCCCCAGTAGCCTCACGGCCGGCTCACATGACGCATTCAGATTCGTGGTGCATCCTCGGGTAGCTGACGCATGAAGAGAAGGGGGCCAGTCGGGGCATGAGCGCAGACACGGACAGCATGGAACTCGTCGAACTGGGGGAGAACGAACTCTATTTCGACGACGTCGACGCGATCGCGCGACGACGTCGAATCCTGGCCAGAGCGATCGCGGTCGGAGCTGCGACGGTAGGACTCGTCGTGCTACTGGGGATTCTGCCGCTGGCAGGCGTCGACTATCCCCACTCGCGGGCAGTCGTACCCAGCCTGGCCGGCCCGTCGGACTCGGTGTTGACGGCGTTCGGGATCACACCCGTTCTCGTGGCCGTAGCCGTGCTGACCGTCGTCGCGCTGATACGGGGGCTCCCCTACGGGATCGGTGCCGTCATCACTCTGGTGATCGGAGCATCGCTGACGACGGCGGGCGTGCGCGCGTGGGCCGTCGGCTGGGTACCCGGATCGGCCTTGCCGAACGGCTATGCCACTGCAGCGGTTGCGCTCGTCTGCGCGACGACGCTCGTGGCCTCGCCGAGATTCCTGCCCATGGTGTGGGGACTCGGTGGCGTCGGCGTCGCGACGGTGTGCGCGGCAGCGGTCGTCGGGGGCGCGGTATCGGTGATCGGCGTCGTGACGACTCTGCTCGTCGTGCTCGCCTGGTGGGCCGTCTCGTCGGGGGTCATGGTGTACTCCCCCGTCGCCGCCGAACGGGAGAAGCAGAATCCGTTCGACACAGCAGCGTTGGCGTTCCGTCGCATGCGCTGACGCGCCCGTGCGCGGATAGTTGCACCCTGGGCCAACTTTCCGCGCAGTGATACTGGAATGGTTCGTCGATGCAGTGGTTTGACTCGTTTCCGCGCTGACGCCGATGGCTGTCCTTCCCGTGATGTGTCGGCTGCTGCATCGATGGACACCTGAAGCACACGCGAC
>NZ_JABUCO010000024.1:0-72993 GCF_019835205.1 Rhodococcus sp. BP-261
CCCAGACGGGAAGAATGAAGCAAGAAGACGTCACACCCACACCCCGAAAGGCATGAGCGCCAAAAACATTCGGCACTGACATTCATCGACACACTGTTGAGTTCTCAAAGAACACGCGCACACCATCGCTCTCGCTTTAGCGTTTGCTCTGGGGCTTACACGTTCGTATCCCGGACGCGGTTACTTTCTTACCTTATCCGGGGGCGTCAGTGCTAACCTCGTCCAACCTCGTGTCCCGCGCCTCTCGGCTCGGGTCGGTGTCCGTGTCGCTCTGACTCGACAAAAGTTACGCCAACGAGAACACTTGCGCAAATCGCCTGGTCAGCGCGCTGAAACTGTTAACAACACACAGCGAGCGGTTGCCCCGGCGTCCTACGGTGGTGGCATGCTTCTGCAACCCCGATATGGATCCGCGTCGCTTGCCGACGTCGTCCCATCGATCCTCGCCCATCTCGGCGTCCCGGACACGACCGACAGAATCGGTTTCGAACTCGAGGGCGCCCGACGCATCTGCCTTCTCGTCGTCGACGGCCTGGGCGCCGAGCAGTTAGCGGCACACCCGGACGACGCGCCGTTTCTGACCTCGCACACGAGCAACTCGATCACCGCCGGCTTTCCGAGCACGACCGCCACGAGTCTCAGCTCCTTGGGCACCGGCTTACCTCCCGGTGAGCACGGAATCGTCGGCTATCTCGTCTCACCACCCGGCCACAAGGGGCTGATGAACTCCCTGAAGTGGGCACTGCAGGGGTCGTCGAGCTCTGACGAACTTTCCCCCGACCTCGTTCCGGAGACTTTTCAACCGACACGCACCTCGTTCGAACACGGTGTGGCGTCGGGCGTCGGGATCTTCCACGTCGGCCCCGCGCTGCAGAACGGGTCCGGTCTGACGCGTGCATCGTTGCGCGGGGCGTCGTTCCGAACGTCGATCACATCCGGTGACCTCGTCGGGAATGTCGCCGACGTTCTGTCCTCCCCTGGTCCGACATTGGCCTATACGTACTTCGGCGACCTCGATCTCGTCGGACACGTACGCGGACCGAGTTCCGACGCGTGGCGGGCGGAGCTCCGTCAGGTCGATCGGCTCGCACAATCGTTGGCCGAGACGGTTCCGACGGACGGAGCGTTGGTGGTCGTCTCGGACCACGGCATGGTCGAGGTCGGGGACCGTGTCGACTACGACGCGTCGCCTGCCCTACGCGCCGGCGTCGGACAGCTGGGCGGCGAAGCACGAATGAGGTACGTCTACACCCGGAAGGGAGCAACGTCGGAGGTGTACGACGCGTGGAAGGCCGAACTGGGGAGAAGTTTCACTGTCGTCACCAAGGACGAGGCCGTCGACAACGGCTGGTTCGGCCCGGCCGTGTCGCGGGCCGCGTACGGGCGGATCGGCGACCTACTTGCGCTCGCGCACGATCGATCCGCCTTGGTGCGAACCGATGCCGAGTCGATAGCGGCTCGACTCCGCGGTCATCACGGCTCGTTGACGTCGGCAGAGCTGTTGGTTCCAGCGCTGGTCGTCCGTCCGAGTCACTGACTGCCCTGAACCTGTCGGTACCCCCGTCTACCTTCCCACCCGTTCGAGAAGTCCGAAGCGGCAGAAACGGGGAACACATGTCGACGTTCGATGGGCTGGATCTTGACGAGGCGACCGGGAAGGACTGGGGTGCATTCACTCGCCGGTTGGCGGATCGGCTTGCGCACGGCACCGCCGAAATCACGCTGTGTCCGGCATTCGTTCCGGACGACCGACGACGGCCGACCATGACCTTTCGCAGGACGCCGTCGGACACGATCGTCTGCACCACGACCGCGTTGTCGGCGCCTGTTCCTCCATGGGCGCACGATGCCGAATCGTCCACGAACGTCGTCGAGAAGTCGGCCGCGTGGGCCGATCATCTGGCATTCCTGGCCGTCGGCGAAATCAGAACCGTGTGGGGCGTTCCGCACCCCGCGTTTCTCGGCGGTGACGAGGATTCCAGGGGCGCCGAAGCATACGACCCGACCACTGCCGTGATGACCGATCGCGAGGACGAACTCGAGCGCGTGGTTCTGAGCTGTTTGCGCAACGTCACGGGACTCGACGTCGAGCTCTCCGCCGACAAGAGCGTCGCCATCATGTTGGGGCTGGTCACCGCATACGTCTATGTGGCCGGTCCGACCGAAGTACGTATCCACGCGCCGGTCGTGGAGCGGATCTCGGGTCGTACGCGTGCAGCCGAATTGGTCGCCGACCTCAATCGCCGCCACTCCCGGTTGAAATTCCTCCTGGTCGACGACCGTGTGCACGTCGCGGCCAGCGTCGACGCACAACCTCTAGTGCCTCGACATCTCGACGCCGCTTTCCATCGTTTGGCCGAGTTCGTCATGCGCGTCGACGCGTCCTTCGCCGACCACCTCGGCGGAGTCGTCGCGTACACAGGACCGGATCCCCGCCCCGAACCGGATTTCACGGCCTCGGACGACGATGCGCACCACGACGGCGACTGCGACGTGCCGCCCGATTTGCTGGCTCTGCTCGAGTTGGACTCGGCGGCCGAGGGTGCCGTCGACGTGGAACTCGTCGTATCGGTATGCGGCCAGGACAGGACCAAGATCGCCGGCTACGAAGCGTTCTGCTCCGACCAAGCTCGGTCGTGGCGTGAGTGCGCACTCGAAGCAGAAGAACGCGGCGACACCGACGCGATGGACGAGTACGAAGCGGAGGCCGTTCCATGGGACCGCATCGTGGCCACACTCCGCCTCACGCTCCGCACCGCCGCGTTCTTCGACAACGCCTGATGCGGTCGGAACACCCGACGCATCAGCAACGCGTAGTGCGTCAGACGATGGCCACCGCGTCGATCTCCACCAGCATTTCCTCGCGGGGCAGCCCAGTGAACACTGTCGTACGACTGGGCAGCACGTCACCCTTCGTGTGCTTCTGCACGAACTCGCCGTACGCGTCGTTCATGATCGCGAAGTCCTCGCGCTTGGTCAGGTACACGCGGAGCATGACGACGTCGTCGAACGTCGCTCCACTCGCCTCGACGATGGCGCGCACGTTCTCGAGCGTGCGCGTCGTCTGCGCAGCGACGTCCCCCGGGTACAGGTACTCGTTGGTCTCGGGGTCGACGGGTCCTTGCCCCGACACCTGCACGAACGGGCCCTTGCGTACGCCCTGGGAGAAGGTGTGTGCGGGTGCGGGAGCTGCATCGGTGCGGACTGCGATCTTCTCGCTCATCGGATTCCTTTCACGTTCATGTTGTCTTCGATGGTCGAAGTTTCTGTGGCAGACCTCCACCCGAGGTCTGCCGATATCGCCGCTGCGGTAGCCAAGATCTCGGGCAGCGTTGCCAGTACCTGAGCGTGGTCCAACAGCATGTCGGGGACGGACATCGACACAGCGGCCACGGTGTCGCCCACTCCGTTGCGCACGGGCACGCCCACGCAGTTGACGAACGACTCGTGTTCCTCGTGATCCTCCGCGAAGCCTTGCTGCGCAACGAGTTCCAGTTCGGCGAGGTAGCGCTCGGCCGAATCGATCGTTTTGTGTGTGAATCGCTGGTAACCGAGATTGTTCGCGATCTCGACCTGTTCGGACCGAGGCCTCGCCGATACCAGGACTTTGCCCACCGCGGTGCAGTGCAAGGCTGCGGGTCTGCCGACGCGCGAGTACATGCGCACGCTCTGCTTGGCGTCGAACTTGTCGATGTAGATGGCCTCGCCGTTCTCGTAGGTGGCGAGGTGGATGGTCTGACCGGTCGACGCGTTGAGCGCAGCCAGATGCGGGCGCGCGACGGTCCTGACGTCACGTTGCTCGAGCGCGTGACTGGCCAGTTCGAAGAATCTCGATCCCAGCATGTACCGATGCTCCGCGTCGTGCTGGACGAACCGGTCGGCTTCCATCGTCCGCAGCAGACGCAGCACCGTCGTCTTGTGGACACCCAGTTCGGTGGCGAGCTGATCCAGCGACCGGCCCTCGTCGCCGAGCAGACCGAGGATCGTCAACGCTCGCGACAAACTCTGACTCATACACTCACCAACTCCCCGTAGTGAATTCGCGTCCATTCGTCGGCCGACAGACCGATTGCTGCATCGAGACTGGGCCCGGCGAGAATCGTCGCCACGTCACCCCGAGCCGTGAGCGCACCCGCCGCGCACAGATGCCCGAGGCGGACTCGCCCTTCCGCCGACACCCCGTTCAGCAAGCCACCGAGGAATCCGCCGGCAAAGGCGTCGCCCGCACCGATCTTCTCCACCACATCGAGCCGGAGGGCGGGAACGTCGACACGCTCGTCGCCGTCGAACGCCGTCACGACATGCGCGTCGTTCTTGATCACGAGATGTCGCGGTTCGGGAAACTCGGCGCGCAGCGCGGCCGGATCGTCGAGACCGAAGACCACGCCCGCCTCATCGGCTCCCATCAGGACGACGTCGCTGCCACGCACATGGTCGGCGAGAACTCGCGATGCGTCGTCGATCCTGTTGGCCCACAACGCGGGCCGGTAATTGAGATCGAAGCTGACGAGACCGTCACCGGCGATCAACGCGCGTGTCATCCGTTCGGCCGACTCGGACAACGCGACCGTGATGCCCGAGAAATGCACGATTTCGGCCGACCCGATCGCATCCGCAGCAGCTCCCCCGCCGATGTCGCGGGGCGACAACGCACTTGCAGCGGAGCCGGTCCGGAAATACGTCATCCGACTGTCCCCGTCGGGCAGATCCCATTCGGACCCCGTTCCACCGCCGCGCTGCTTGACGTACATGCCGGTCGGTCGGGTCTCGTCGAGGACGACAGCGGAAACATCGACGCCGGCGTCGACGAGCTGCGTCAACAGGTAACGACCGAAGCCGTCGTTGCCCACTCTCGAGATCCACGAGGACGACACGCCCAACTGAGCGAGCACTCTCGCCACGTTGGCTTCCGCACCACCGGCCGACCTGGTGAACGTTTCGGAATTCTCCAATGGGCCCGGTTCCGCAACGAGGACCACCAACCCCTCGCCGACGCAGATCGCTCGCGGCGACGTCACATCGATCTCCTTCGAATGCTTGCGACTTTCCCCCAGTTCGTTGCACACTACTGAGCACAAACATTTTGCGCAACTTGCGTTGCAAAATACGCAACGCATAGCGAAGTCAGGCCTGGAGGTCTTGTCTTGATCGACTCGAATGTCGTCGACGCCCTTGCGTCGCGAGTGCTCGGACCCGAACACAAATCTGTTCCCCCGCAGGCGTGGGGACTGGGAATCCGCGAATTCCTCGCGACGCGACCGACTCTCAGCCAGTTCCAGACCCCGCTGCTCACGCTGGACGACGGCCGACTGCAGCACAACGTCGACGTCATGGCGACGTGGGCCGAGAAATCCGGCGTTAAGCTCGCCCCGCACGGCAAGACGACGATGGCGCCGACCCTGTGGAGACGTCAGCTCGAATCCGGCGCCTGGGCCATCACACTCGCAACCATCTGGCAGGTTCAGACCGCACGCAGTTTCGGTGTGGACCGGATCATGCTGGCCAACGCCCTCGTCGACCCAGTCGGCCTGACGTGGCTCGCGCGCGAACTCGACGAGCACCCGGAATTCGAATTCGTCTGCTGGGCAGACGGCCTCGACACGGTTCGCGCCATGAACCGCATCCTGGACAACGCCACGGGCACGCGACCCGTCGACATCGTCGTCGAACTCGGTGGTGAACACGGCCGTACCGGCGCGCGCACCATCGAGGAGGCGCGGTCCGTCGCGAAAGCTGTCGCCGACTCTCCACGACTGAACCTCGTCGGCGTCGGCGGATACGAGGGGGCTCTGAGCCACGACCGATCGGACAGCGGCCTAGATGCGGTTCGAACGTATCTCGACGCCGTCGGCGCGCTGCACCGCGAACTCGACGCTGCCGGCCTCTACTCCGGCACCGCGGTTATCACTGCAGGCGGCAGCGCGTATCAGGATCTCGTGGTCGAGCGGCTGGCGTCGTTCGCGGACGAGGACGGTGCGCGAGGCGTTCCGACGTCGGTCGTTCTCCGTTCCGGGGCGTACATCATCCACGACGACGGTTTCTACTCGCAGATTTCGCCGATGATCCCTGCCCGCTCCGACGATGCGCTGACGTCGGCGATGCACGGGTGGGCCCGCGTCGTCTCGCGGCCGGAGCCCGGTCTGGCGCTGCTCGACGCGGGTAAGCGAGACCTGCCGTTCGACGAGGGCCTTCCGACGCCTCAGTCGATCGATGCGGCCGAGGTCACCGCCCTCAACGATCAGCACGCATTCCTCCGCTTCCCCGACGACGACGCAGCTGCACCGATCGGATCCGTTGTACGACTGGGTCTCTCGCATCCCTGTACGGCATTCGACAAATGGCGGCTTATTCCTGTGATCGACGACGCCGATGCCGAGGACCCTCGCGTCGTCGACCTCGTCCACACCTTCTTCTAGGACCGACCATGACCGAATTACTCATTCGCGGTGCGGACGTCGTCGACGGAACCGGTGCCCCGCGTACCCGGCGCGACGTGCTCGTGAAGAACGGACGGATCGAATCCGTCACCGCTCCAGGACTTCTGGACGGGGCGGATCGCATCATCGACGTGCCTCCGGGACACGTCCTGTCGCCCGGGTTCATCGACATGCACGCGCACTCCGATCTCGGGCTGCTGACCGATCCCGGTCACTTCCCCAAGATCAGCCAGGGCGTCACGACCGAAGTCATCGGCCAGGACGGAATTGCGTACGCACCCATCGACGACGCGACACTCGACATCGTTCGTCGACAGATCGCAGGGTGGAACGGAAACCCGTCGGACCTCGATTTCTCGTGGCGGTCCGTCGCCGAATATCTGGCGCGTCTCGACCGAGGCATCACCCCGAATGCGGCGTACCTCGTTCCGCAGGGAACGCTGCGATACCTTGCCGTCGGCGGCGATCAGCGACCCGCGACCGCACGCGAAACAGCCCACATGCGAGAGCTTCTCGCGCAAGGGTTGGCCGAGGGTGCCGTCGGAATGTCGAGTGGGTTGACCTACACCCCCGGTATGTACGCGGACACGAGCGAGCTTCGTGCGCTGTGTGAAGTGGTCGCGGAGTTCGGCGGCTTCTACGCACCACACACCCGGTCGTACGGTGCCGGTGCGCTCGAGGCCTACAAGGAGATGCTCGATCTCGCCCGCGAGACGGGATGCGCCCTGCACCTGACCCACGCCACCATGAACTTCGGGGTGAACCGCGGTCGGGCAGGTGAATTTCTGGCCATGGTCGACGCTGCCATCGCCGACGGGTGCGACGTCACCCTGGACACGTATCCGTATCTTCCCGGTGCGACCACTCTGTCGGCGCTCCTGCCGAGTTGGGCGATGTCGGGAGGGCCGGACCAGGCGTTGGCCCGGATGGACGACCCGGAGATGCGCGCCCGCATCGCCGAAGACGTCGACGTCAACGGCTCGGACGGGTGCCATGGGGTCACGGTCGAATGGGAGACGATCCAACTCAGCGGCGTCGCGAATCCGGAACTCGACCGCTACGTCGGACGGACGATGATTGACATCGCAGCCGACCGTGGCGAAGCCCCCGTCGACGTCTTCTTCGACATCCTGCAGAAGGACCAACTTGCGACGACCATCCTGCAGCACGTCGGCCACGAGGACAACGTTCGTGCCATCATGGCGCACCCGCACCACATGGGTGGCAGCGACGCGATCCTCGTCGGAGAACGCCCCCACCCTCGCGCGTGGGGCACGTTTCCGCGGTACCTCGGACACTATGTCAGGGAAGAACGACTCCTCGGACTCGAAGACTGCATCAACCATCTGACGGGCCGGCCCGCCGGACGTCTCGGTTTGAGCGATCGCGGCACCATTGCCGAGGGCAACGCCGCAGACCTCGTATTGTTCGATCCCGCAACGGTTTCCGACACAGCTACCTTCGAGAAGCCGAAACAACAGGCCGTGGGGATCAGCCATGTGATCGTCAACGGCGCACTCGCAATCGACGACGGACAACCGACCGGCAACCTGGCCGGTCATTCACTGAGACGGATGACATGAACGCACTACAGACCATTCTCGACGACCGTGCACTCGCCGTCGTGCGAGCCCCGTCGATCTCCGACCCCGCAGCTCTGGCCGACGCGGTGGCGCGCGGCGGGATACGTGCCGTCGAACTCACGTTCACGACGCCGGGGGTTCTGCAGCTGCTTCGGGACGCAGCCGACGCCGGCGCCGTCATCGGTGCGGGTACCGTCCTGACGGGCGAGCAGGCGCGATCGGCGATCGACGCCGGTGCGCAATTCCTCGTCACTCCCGGGTTGCGCCCGGAAGTGGCCGAAGTGGCTGCAACACAGAATATTCCGGTCATGATGGGTGCGTTGACTCCGACCGAGGTCATGAACGCGATCGACCTCGGCGCAGCAGCAGTCAAGATATTTCCCGCCCGTGCACTCGGGCCTGCGCACTTCAAGGACCTTCTCGGCCCACTTCCGGACGCCCGACTCGTGCCGTCCGGGGGCGTCAACGCGTCCAACGCGGCCGAGTTCCTGAAGCACGGTGCCGTCGCGGTGACCGCGGGCACCGACGTCGTCCCCCCTGCCAGCGTCGCGGCGAGCAATTGGGACGACATCGCCTCACGTGCACGAACATTCGTCGAATCTCTCGGTCCCCAGCAATGAACCCCACCTCTCCGCTTCATCTCCCGCCCACCCGGGTCGTTCCGCAGGCTCCACTCCCGCCCACCCGGGTCGTTCCGCAGGCTCCACTCCCGCTATCGAAAGGCACCCCATGAGTAGCGTCGTCGATTGGCTCAGGACGTCGACACCTGGCCTTCTCGTACTGTGTGGCGTCGCCATCGCAGTGCTTCTCGTCGTCATCATCAAGGTCAAACTCGAACCGTTCGTCGCGCTGCTGATCGTGGGTCTCGGCCTGGCTCTTGCAGCGGGCCTACCTGTTTCGGAGATCGTCGGCACGGCGATCAAGAGCAACGAGTCCCTGCTGGAAACAGGATTCGGAGGGATCCTCGGGCACATCGCCGTCATCATCGGACTCGGTACCGTGCTCGGCGCAATCCTCGAAAGATCCGGCGGCGCACAGGCGTTGACGTCGAAACTTCTCGGCATCTTCGGTGAGCGTGGTGCACCTGTCGCGATGGGTCTGCTCGGCCTGATCTTCGGCATCCCCGTCTTCTTCGACATCGGCATCTTCGTTCTCGCCCCGCTCGTCTACGTGGCCGCGCGCCAAGGCGGAAAGTCGTTGGTGCTGTATGCCCTGCCGATGCTTGCCGGCCTGTCGATGACGCACGCGTTCCTGCCCCCGCACCCGGGACCCGTTGCGCTCGGTGGTCTGCTGGAGGTCAACCTCGGCTGGCTGATCCTGATGGGATTCGTGTGCGGTATACCCGGATTCCTCGCCGCAGGTCTGGCGTGGGGTAGTTGGATCGGCAAGCGCGTCATCGTCGACGTGCCCGAGGACTTCATCAACGAGGCCGACGAGAACGGCGACAGCGCGGGCGGCGGCACGTCGGTCACCACGAAGCGTCCCGTCGTGACCACTCCCCCGTCCGTCGCCGTCATCGGGGCCATCATCGCGGTGCCGCTCGTGCTCATCCTGGGAGCGACGTTCGGCAGCATCTTGCTCGAGCCGGGCAATCTGCTCGAGGTTCTCACGTTCCTCGGCACGCCTGCCGTCGCACTGTTGATCGCCGTCCTGATCGCGTTCTACGTGCTCGGCATCAGGCGTGGGTCCACAGTCCAGGAACTGAGCACACTGACCGGCGAATCGCTGCGGCCCGTCGGCATGCTGCTTCTCGTCGTCGGCGCAGGCGCGTTCTTCGGCAAGGTCATCTCCGCAACCGGCATCGGCACCGCGCTCGCCGACGCGATGTCCGCAGCGGGACTCCCGATCATCGTCCTGGCCTACGTCATCAGCTGCGCGTTGCGCATCGCGCAGGGTTCCGCGACGGTCGCGATCGTGACGACCGGCGGCATCGTCGGACCGCTCGTCGCGGCACAGAACTACTCGCCGATGGCCACGGCACTGGTCGCGATGTCCATCGCGGCGGGATCGATCATCCTGAGCCACGTCAACGACGGCGGTTTCTGGATCATCGCGAAGTTCTTCAACATGACGGTGAAGCAGACGCTGCAGACATGGACGGTGCTCGAGACGATCCTGTCCGTGGTCAGCTTCGCGGTGGCAGCGGTGCTGTTCGCGATCGTCGCCTAGGGCCGGCAGTCATGTGCGCGAAAATACATAGCCCGCTATGTATTTTCGCGCACATGGTCACCGCAGCTGATCGCCCACGAAATGCGTGTTGTCCGCGGATAATTCGCGATTGCCCGCACGCGCGATGAGTGCGTCGATGCGGTCGTCGAGACTGCGTGCCTTCTGCACGACGTCCATCGTGCGTACCTCCCCCTCGGCACGGGTCACCAGGTCCGCGACCCGAACGAGCGCCGCGACACGATCGATCAACTGCCTCCACACGGCGTCCAACGCGGTGCGACGCGTCGCCACCTGGTCGCGCGTGACGTCGTCGAACATCATCGTGGCGACGCCTTCGAGTTCCGAGGAGATCTCGCGCAGCGCGTTCGCGTCGACGGCAACCTGGGTCAGCTCGTCCGCGAGATCGAGTTGCGTGCGCTGCACCACGAAATGTTCCGAACGCCACGCAGGCGACGCCTGCACGCGGTCGTACGACGAGCCCGCGAGGAAGAGCAGCGTCTCGTACCTGTCGTCGAACACGTCGTCGCGCCGATCGGTGAACTGCGTGATCAAGCTGGACGCACGGTCGCCGAGTTCACGGAACCGAGTGTTCCTCGACGCGTCCACCACCTTGTCGGCGGCGGAGTCGAGTGCAGAGAACCCCGCGCGTTCGACGACCGTTCCTGCCTCCGCCTTGGGGACCGGCGTGTGACGCAGTGCATCGAACAAGGCATCCCGTTGGTCGAGGTCCAGATGCAGTCCGTCGCGGCGTTCGCGTCGGACGGCACGGACACCGTTCGCGTAGTGCTTGTTGGACATCACGACGGTGGTACGGAGATGGTCGAGCCGTTTACCCAGCTCGGCTGCCCGCATGCGGTAGACGATCGCCGACCCGGGCTTGTTCCGGGTGTCCTTGGCGAGCCACCGCTCACGCTCGTCGGCGAGCACCCGAATCGCAGCGAACCCACCGATCGACGGGAGTGTCCTTCCCGCGCGGCGTCGTGCCGCGAGAATCGTCCGCGTCGGTTCGTCCAGCCTGCCCGCGGCGATGGCGACGGCCGCGGCGTCGGACAGTGGTGGGCGCCGCCCGTCGAGGCGCGCGTCGTCGCACCACCGTCGTACCTGCTCTTCGACGCGCTCTCGGTCGCTTCCGAGCGCGGGATGTTCGGTCATGTTCGGCTCCTGGGTCTCCTGGACCCTGTCCACTGTCCCAGATTCGTGCGCCGCGTGCCGCGAACGGAGCCTAGTTGCCGGACGGGGGCTTCGCGCCGTCGGCGATGAGCTGTTTCGCCTCGTCGAGCCCCTCCCAGACGTTCCACATCAGGACGCCGTTGACCACGCCGTCGTCGTCGACGTAGTAGACGACGCCCTCCTTGGGCTTGGTCTTCCAGTCCTCCACCGTCTTCAGCGACGTGCTGACGGTTCCGACGGCCTGATAGCCGTCGTCGTAGACATCGGAATAGAAGTACGGCGTGTACGTGTAGGGGTCCGTGCCACCGGCCATGAGTCGTCCGACGGCCTTGCCCATCTCGTTGGCGTTGTCGACGTGCTCGATCCGACGACGCCCGAGGATGGCGTCCGGGTAGTTGGCGACGTCGCCTGCCGCGTACACGTGGGGATCGCCGGTGCGGAGGTATTCGTCGACGATGATTCCGTTGTCGACCTCGAGGCCCGCGGCCTCGGCCAGTTCGACGTTCGGGCGCACACCGAGTCCGAACACGACGCCATCGGCTTCGACACTCGACCCGTCGTCGAGTTGTAACTGGACGCGTGCCGACGCCTCGGCTCCGGATTCGACCTTGACCGAGCGCCGGACGGTGACGCCGTGTTCGGTGAAACCTTCGTCGAACGAGGCCGCGAGGACTTCGGGAAACATGTGCCCGCCGAGCACGTCGTCGGAGGTGACGAGGGTGACCTTCACTCCGTTCAGCGACAGTGCCGACGCGATTTCGGTACCGATGTAGCCGCCACCGACGACGGCGATGTGCGACGCGGTCTTCGACAGTTCGCGTAGCGCACGGTAATCCGCATAGGTTCGGAAATAGATGACGCGTGGACTGGGCGCCAGTTCCAACTGCACGGGCGACGCTCCGGTTGCGAACAGCAGGGTGCCGTATTCGTACGTTTCGCCGGAGTCGGTTGTGACGGAACGATTTTCGCGATCGACCGCCGTGGCACGCGTCGACTTGTGGATCTCCGCGCCGGTGTCGGCCACCGTGTTCAGCGGAACCTGATCGCGCCCGAAATCCTTGTCCGTCCACAACTTCTTGGACAGCGCGGGGCGGGTGTACGGATCGTCGGTATCGGCGCTCAGAATCCCGATGGATCCGGAACTGTCCTTCTCACGAATACCGCGTGCTGCGTTGTCGGCGACCATACCGCCCCCGACGATGAGGTAGTCATAACGCATCGTGCACTCCTTGCAGTAGACAACGGGTGTTGGCTACCCCGGATGCACGTCAGACAATCACCACGTCGATCGCAGCTTTCTCGAACGGTTCGATCTGCTCAGGTGCGGCGCCCGAATCGGTGACGAGCGTCGTCCCCGCCGGAATGGGAGCCCACGCGTGAAAAGGCCTTTGCCCGAGCTTCGTCGAATGAGCGAGAACGTAGATCTTGCCCGCGCGTTCCATCATCAGTTCTTTCAGGCGAGTCTGGTCGTAACCCGCCTCGCAGATACCGAACTCGGCGGTGACGGCATCGGCTCCGAGGAACGCACGATCGAACGACACCCTCTGCAGCGACGCCTCAGCCAACGGTCCGACGAAACCTTGGCTCAGGTGCCGCAGTGTGCCGCCGAGGCACTCGACGCGCACCGACTCCGCGTCGGCCAGCGCTTCCAACGCGGTCAGGCCTGCGGCGATGACCGTCAGATCCGTCGCACCACGGAGGAATTCACCCATGGCGCCGACGGTCGTTCCGGCATCGAGCAGAACCGTCTCCCCGGGCAGAACCTGCTCGGCAGCCCACGCCGCGATGATGCGCTTCGCGTCGTAGCCTTCGAGCGACCGTTGCTTGATCGACGCCTCGTGGTGCCCGTTCAACGCAATGGCGCCGCCGTATGTTCGGGCGAGCAGTCCGCGTTCGGTCAGGTGGTTGAGGTCGCGCCTGATCGTCGACGCGGTGACCTCGAACAACGAGGACAATTCGTCGACGCTCGTCAGGCCGCCGTTCTTGGCCAGCCTGACGATCTCGTTCCGCCTGATCTCCGATTCCCGCACCGCCACCCCTGCCTGTCCGGCGTTCGATTCAGCTCAGTAACGCTGGGCTGGTTGCCAATTCGGCAGCCTGCCGCAGTGCCTCGACCATGCTACCGGCCTCGGCGATTCCTTTACCTGCAATGTCGAAAGCTGTTCCGTGGTCCACGGACGTACGGATGACAGGAAGTCCGACCGTGATGTTGACGCCTGCCTCGATTCCCAGCACCTTCACCGGTCCGTGCCCCTGGTCGTGGTACATCGCGACGATGAGGTCGTAGTCACCGCGGCCGGCGAGGAAGAACGCGGTGTCCGCAGGCAGCGGCCCGACGGCGTCGATGCCCTCGGCCTTCAACTTCTCGACGGCAGGCACGATCTTCAGATCTTCTTCGCCGTACCCGAACAGCCCGTTCTCGCCTGCGTGCGGGTTGATTCCGCAGACTCCGATCTTAGGGTTCGCCGTGCCCGATCGAAGGAGCGCCTCGTGGCCGCGCCGGATCGTGCGCTCCACCAAGCCCGGCTCGATCTTCGCGACGGCGTCGAGGAGACCGATGTGCGTCGTCACGTGGATGACCTTTAACTTCGGCGTCGACAACATCATCGACACTTCCTCGGTACCGGTCAGATGCGCCAGCAACTCGGTGTGACCCGGGAAGATGTGTCCGGCGGCGTGCAGCGCCTCCTTGTTCAGCGGCGCGGTGCAGATGGACTGGACCTCGCCGCGCACGGCGAGTTCGCTCGCCACCCGGATGTACTGGTAGGCCGCGTCGCCCGCGACCGCGGACAGCTCGCCCCACTGCAGGTCGTCGGGTAGCAGGTCCAGGTCGATCACGTTGATGCGCGACGGCGTGAACTCGGCTTCGGTTACCGCGTTCACCACCGCGATCTCGACGTCGACGCCGAGGACCTCGGCCGCGAGCCTCAGCCGCTTGGCGTCGCCGACGACGACCGGACGGCAGCGTTCCAGTGTCGCCGGGTCGATCATGGCGGGCACGATCACTTCGGGGCCGATTCCGGCGCCGTCACCCATGGTCACCGCGATGTAGGGCGGAAGAGCTGTTGTCATGCCAATGCCTCACTGTGAGAAAAGAATACGTTGTCGTCGATGCCGCGCAGATGGTTGCTCATCGAGACCAGACTGTCGTGGTCTCCGAAACTGCCTGGCCGCGTTGCTATTCGGGTGCCGTCGCTCGTCCGCGACACGACCGCGCCGCGGTGCACTTCGGCGACGGGTTCCAAGGTCGTGATACCGAGTGCATCGATGACGCGCCGGGCGGTCTCGCCTCCGGTAAGAACGAGACCGACCGAGCGTCCGCGCACCACCGCTGCGACGAGTTCGCCGAGGGCCGAGGCCACCGAGCTAGCCCTGCTCGGTTCCACCGGACCCGACACCGTCAGTACGGCGACACCGAGGGCCAATGCCGATCGGACGGTGTCGGGATCGGTACGTGCGTTCAGCAGGTCGTCGACGTCGACCTGCACGTGAGTTGCGCCGGAGCGCTCGAGGTAGCGAACCTGTTCGACGGCAACGGCTTCTGCAGTTCCCACGACGACCAGCGCCGGGGCAGGCTCCGGATTTCTCATGTCGACGGTACGGGTCGGCAGTGTGCGGGCCACGGCGGCAGCGAGCGCAGCCGTGCCGACGAGACGTACGCCCGGTACCGAGGCCGCTGCGGCGACAACTGTATCGAGATCCTCGTCCGTCGACGCGTCGCACACCGCGACGGCACCCGACGACAGCGCGGAGCGCAACTCGTCCTCGGTCACCCCGACACCCAGCGAAACCGTCGCGATTCCGGGGAGCAAGTCGTCGATGGACTCCGGTGGTGCTGTTCGTTCCATGCCCCACCGACCGCTCAGATGCAGTGGGACACCGTCGATGTGGAGGACGCCGTTCGCGGTGGTTCTGTTCAGTGCAGGCAATGCTGCCGCAACTACGACAGGCCCTGTCTCGGAGAGCGTTTCGAGCTCGGCCGCGATGTTGCCACGCAACATCGAATCGATTTTCTTGACTACCTGGACGTCCCCGGGCACCCCGTCGAGCACTTCTCGCAGTCGCCGAGCCGCGTCGGCAGCTGTCATGATCCTCGTCCCGAGATCGAGAACACGGACGTCGGCCTCGGACTGCAGTCGGTCGATGTCGAGCGCGATGTCGACATCTCGATGCAGAAAGACCGCAGCACACTCCGCGGCGCCGGAAAGATCGTCGGCAAGCACGAGGAGGTCGGGACGCTCGCCGCTCATCGACGTGCCCTCCCTTCCGATTTTGCGTTTTCCGCGCACATAAAGCTACCACTTCTGCGCGTTTCGCGCAGAATTTTCGAAAACCGCCCCGTCATAGCGACGTCCCAGCGCATTGGACGATGGTTTGTCCGGTGATGCTCCGCGCATGCGGGGACAGCAGGAACGCGACCAACTCGGCGATCTCGTCAGGATCGATGAAGTGCCCGAGCGGTGGCGTCACGGGCGGAGTGCTCTTGCGGCCGGGGTCGTTCAACATCGGCGTGTCGGTAGGACCGGGGGCGACGACGTTGACGGTGATGCCGCGGTCGACCAATTCCATCGCCCACGACCTGGCCATGCCGACCAGTGCCGACTTGGTTGCGACGTACTGGCTCTTACCGGCAACGCCGGTCATCGTGCGACTGCCGATCAACACGACGCGCCCACCGTCGGCGATCCGGTCCGCCAATCCGTTCACCAGCACTTCCGCAGCAGCGACGTGCACGCGCCACATCTGTTCGCCGTGTGCGGCGTCCAGAGCACCGAGGCGGCCCGATCGCTGGACGCCGGCGGCGTGAATCACCGCCGTCGGATCATCCAGTGTCGCAACGAGATCTGCGACGGCCGCAGTATCGGACAGGTCGATCCCCACCCAGTCGCCGCCGAATCCTTCGGACGGGCGCGTCCGGCTCAGACCCGTCACACGCCAGCCCTCGCCCAGGAGCTTCGCGGCGATCGACGCGCCGATGCCGCTGCTCACTCCCGTCACGATGGCATGTCCGCTCATTCCGACCCGCCGATCCACGCTCGGTCGAGCTGCACGTACTTGATCGCTTGACGAAAGTACGTGTAGGCGACGTGAATTCGCCCGTCAGCGGTCTCGGTGATCGACGGGTACGAGAACTCGCGGTTCGAGCCGTCTCGCGAGTTGTTCGTCAGGCAGAACCCGTCGCCCTCGTCGAGGTTGCGTCGAACCGGCCAGGTGACTCCGCCGTCCGACGAGACCGCGAGCGTCATCGGCGCCCGAGGAGCGCCCCAGAACGCGGCACGCGCGTCCCCGTCGTCGATCGGGGCCTCGATCGCCGCGGCGGAACCGTCGGCCTGGCCGCCTTCCGCCAGACCGTCGTCGTCGATCTCGTCGTACAGAGACGTACGACGTGACGTGGCGTCGAGCGCCGACGAGTGGTTGTAGACGAGAGCCAACCGTCCGTCGTCGAGACCGACCGCCTGAACCGACGAATTGTTGTTCGGGAGCTCGGTCGGCACAGGAACACTCCAGGTCTCACCACCGTCGGTCGAGACACTGCGGTAGACGAAGTCGGCCCACCGGCTGCGGTAGAGGGCGACCAGCGAATCGTCCTCGCGAACGACGATGTTCATGTGCACGCACCCGAGGCTGTCCGGCACGACCGACTCACGCCAGGTCTCACCGTCGTCGTCGGAGATCATCACGCCGCTGTAGTCGCGGTCACCGACCCACTTTCGCCCCTCGATCTTGACGCAGTGGAAGACCGGTAGCAGCAGGCGACCCGACGACAGCGCAATGACGGGCTGACGCACGAACACGCCACCGGCATCCGTCTCGGGAATCAGAACATGAGCATCACCCCAGCTGAGGCCACCGTCGGTGGAGATGCGACGAAGTACACGTGCCGTGTCCTGATTGCCTGCATGCTGCGACGTCCACAGCAGCCACACGACGCCCGAATCACGCACGAACAGAACAGGATTCTGCTCGGACCGCGTCGGATCGTCGGAAAGCTGCACGGGTTCGCTCCACACCTGCGCCCCCGATTCCAATCGCGAGAACCACACGCTGATGTCCGGGACACCCTCCTGCGTTCCGGCGAACCACACGCACGCGAGCGACCCGTCGGGCAACACCGCCAGATTCGCGGCGTGGTTCTGCACCTGCGGGGCAGGAAGAAACGCGTCTGAACGCCCCGTCTCGTCGGTGTCGCGGAGTACGCCGTCGGCGAGGAGGTCGCCGGGGGTGAGGAAGCTCGTGTCGCTCATGTTCTTCTTTCTTCTTCGATCAAGCTCGGAGGGTGACCGCAGCCATGTCGTACGAGTTGGTGGGACGCAGACCGATTCCGTCGATTCGGTTGTTGCGTGCGATGACCGTCTTCGGCACGAACGACCACAGGCACGGCCAGGTCTCCCAGATGCGACGCTGCGCTTCGGCGAGAGTCTCCTTGCGCGTCACCGGATTCGGATCCTCCGAACCCTTCGCGATCAGCGCGGAGATCTCCGGGAAGATGTAGCCGTGGTAGGTGTCTCGCGTCTCTTCCTTCGCGGCCGTTCCCGCGTACATGCCCTGCATGATCGTGACCGCGAGGCCCGTCGGGCTGGGAAAACCGTTACCCAGGATGTCCCAGTCGCCGGCTTTGCCCTGTCGCCACGTCGAGATGTCGCCACCGGGCTCGAACTGCTGCAGCGTCGCGCGAACGCCGACCGCCGACAACATCTGCAACACCGATTCCATGATGTCGGTGTCGGCGGCGAATTCACCCGTCTCCCAGATGATCTTGAGTTCGAGATCACGCACACCGAGCGCATCGAGTTCAGCCCGAGCACGCTGTGGGTCGTAGACGTATTCGCCGGTCTCGATCGCACCGTCCAGAATTCCCGGTACGACGCCGCGCGACGGCGTCGCCGCTCCCTGCATCACCTGATCGATGAGCGCGTTGCCGTTGATCGCATAGCTCAACGCTTTTCGGACGCGCGCGTCGGCGAGCGGATGCCCCTGCGGCTTGCGGAAGTTGTAGAACAGCTGGTTCAACCGAACACCGTCGACGCGTTCCACCGTCACTCCCGCCAGCCCGGCCAGCTGGTCGGCCGCGTCCGGCGTGATCGCGTCGATGACGTCGACCTCCCCGCTGCGCAGCGAGACGACCCGGTTGGACTCGTCCGGAACGAAACGGATGTTCACCGATTCGACCGACGGCGCCGCACCCCAGTACTTCGTGTTGCGGGCGAGCGAATAGTTGCCGGTGCCGCGGTCCGCCTCGGTCACGATGTACGGGCCGGTTCCGACGCCACCCTGCAGGTCTTCCGGAACGTTCTGAGCCGCAGGCGTGATGAGGATGTTCGACATCAAGTAGTCCAGCACCGGCACCGGTCGTTCGGTGTCGAGCGTGAAGGTCGACTCGTCGATCTTGCCGACGGTCGGCCACTCGGGGAAGAAGCCGCCCACGAACGAACCACTCACCTGGCTGTACATCTTCAGTGCGGTGTCGACGTCCTCGACGCGCACCGGGCTACCGTCGGAGTAGGTGACGCCCGGGCGCAGGTGGACGAGCCACTGAGTCGGGGCGACGAGCTCGAAGCTGTCCGCGAGAACGAGCTGCACCTTCAGCGACGTATCGATCGTCGTCAACGCCTCGCGCACCGCCCGCTGCACCGTCAGTGCCGCGTCGAACTGCAGGAGCTTGTTGTCGAGGCTGACCATCGAACGGTTCATCGCCAGGCTGACGGTGTCGGGACCGGGCTTACCCGTAGGTGTTGCGCACGCGGTCAGTCCGCCGCCCAGGGACAGGCCCGCGCCGAGAATCAACCCGCCGCGAAACAGGTTCCGTCGCGAGAACGGTTGACTGACAAAGCTTTCGGTCATCGTTGACCCCTCGTGACTGTCACATCGAGATGTGGGCGTCGAATCGATGCCGCGCGGGCAGACTCGACGAAAGTGATCGTGGACACAACCCAGACTGTACACCGAATTGCTCGAAATACGCAGAAACTAATTCGGACTTGCGCAAATCGCGCAGTAGTGACATTGTGAGCTGAGTTACAAACGTTCGGGTGGCACGTGCGTGCCACCCGCGAAGTATTCGAACGCAGCAGTGTTATCGAAAGGTCGACGATGACCCAGGCATTTCGCGGAACGAAGGTGGGGAAATGACGCAGCTCACTGCCGCTCCCCCGAGCGTTCCCGCCGCCAAGTCCCGCAAGGACTCGGCGCTCCCGGCGTTCCTCACCGCGCCGACGGCACGGTACGTGGTGCGCCGGCTCGGACAGAGCCTTCTGACCATCTTCCTGACACTCACGACGGTGTTCGTGCTGATCCGTATGGCCCCGGGTGATCCGGCCTACTCGATGGCCGGCCCGCTCGCCACCACCGAGGATCTGGCGCAGATTCGCACGAACCTGGGCTTGGACCAGTCGGTCTTCACCCAGTACCTGCTGTATCTGAAGGGTCTGTTCACCCTCGACCTCGGTACGTCGTACTCGTTCCAGGCACCTGCGCTCGACGTCGTCCTGCAACGCATTCCGTACACGGTCACGCTGGCATTCGCGGCGATCCTGCTGACCACCATCGTCTCGATTCCCCTGGGAATCTGGATGGCACGCCGGGCCGACACCCGCCGCGAACTCGGCGCCAACATCGTCACGATCGCGGGTCAGTCGATGCCCGACTTCTGGACCGGCTTGATGCTTCTCACGTTCTTCGCCGTCCTGGTGCCGGTGCTTCCGGCCGCCGGGTTCACGACATGGTCGAGCCTGCTTCTGCCCGCCCTCACCGTCGCGGTACTGCAGATCGCACTCATCTCCAGGATGGTCCGACGCGAGATGGTGAACGCCTACGCGTCGCCCTACGTCACCGTGGCTCGCTCGCGCGGCGTCTCCGAGCGCGAGATCACGTGGCGATACGCGCTCCGCAACTCGTCGATCCCCGTCGTCACCGCCTTGGGTACGCGCTTCGCGTCGATGCTCAACGGTGTCGTCGTCGTGGAGGTCGTGTTCGCGTGGCCCGGCGTCGGTTCCCTGGTCGTCCGCGCACTCGAAACACGCGACTACCCGCTGATCCAGGCAACGGTGCTGGTGACCGCGGTTCTCGCGGTGCTCGTACAGCTGGCGGTCGACCTCTGTTACCCACTCCTCGACCCCCGCGTCCGACTCGGGAAGGCAGCCAACTGATGACCGTCGTCGACACCCCGAAGACCTCCCGGCCCAGTGCCGTCACCGCCAAGGACTTCGCCACCGCAGGTGCCACGCGCCGCAGCCGCGACAGCCGCGTCAAGATCTGGGTCGGCACGCTCTGCGCCCTGGCGGTCATTCTGCCCGTCGCGCTGGCGCGGGTGCTTCCGCTCGCATCTCCCGACGCAACCGACCTCGCGAAGCGTCGGCTGCCACCATTGACCGACGGGCATCTTTTCGGCACGGACCAACTCGGTCGCGACCTTCTTTCCCGTGTCCTCTACGGCGGACAGGTGTCGCTCACCGTGGGCATCCTTGCCGTACTCGTCTCCGGCCTGATCGGGCTGATTCTCGGCTCGCTCGCAGGCTTCCTCGGCGGGTGGGTCGACACCGTCGTGTCCCGGCTGCTCGAAGCGCAGCTGTCGCTTCCGCTGTTGATGATGCTTCTGCTCGTCGTCGCACTGTTCGGTCCGTCGATCCCCGTCATCACGTTCGTCATCGCGATCGCGCAATGGCCCGAGATCGCCCGTCTGACGCGCTCTCTGGTGCTCGTCGAACGTGAGAAGCCGTACGTGGCCGCCGCGCGAGTACTGGGCCTCGGACGTGTCGCGATTCTGCTTCGCCACGTCGTGCCGAACATCTTCAAGCAGGCGTCGCTCGTCGTTCTTCTCCTCCTCGCCCAGGCCGTTCTGCTCGAGAGCGCACTGAGCTACCTCGGTGCCGGACCGCAGCGCCCGTTCGCGACGTGGGGACGCATCATCTCCGACGGCCAGGACTACATCACGACGTCGTGGTGGCTCGTCACCCTGCCGGGCCTCGTCATCGTGCTGCTCGTGGTCGGCGTCAACCTACTGGGCGACGGCCTGCGAGACCGCCCGGCCGGACTCGGCCGCTTCGGAATCTTTCCCCGCTTCAAGAAAGGCGCCTGACATGGGCACTCTGTTGAAGGTCGACGACCTCCAGATCGAACTCGTCACCGACAAGGGCGTCGTGCGCGCCGTCGACGGCGTTTCCTTCTGCATCGACGCCGGCGAAACCGTCACTATCATCGGCGAGTCGGGCTCGGGAAAGTCGACGACGGCCATGGGATTGCTCGGGCTCCTTCCGACGGATCTCGCGGTGCTCTCCGGATCGGTGACCTTCAAGGACACCGAAATCCTCGGTAAGACCAAGCAGCTCTGCAAGATTCGCGGCAAGCACATCGCACTGATCCCACAGGATCCGATGACGGCACTGTCGCCGGTCCACACCATCGGCAGCCAGCTCGCCGAAGCCGTCAGGCACAGCGGTGTGTCCGGGAAGGCGAAGCAGACGGCTCGGTGCATCGAACTACTCGAGCAGGTGCGCATCCCGAATCCGTCGACGCAGCTGAAGAAGTATCCCCATCAGATGTCCGGCGGCATGCTGCAGCGCGTGCTGATCGCGAGCGCACTGGCGTCGGGCCCCGAGCTGATCGTCGCCGACGAGCCGACCAGCGCCCTCGACGTCACCGTTCAGGCCAGCATTCTCGACCTGTTGTTGGAGTTACAGGAACGCACCGGCATCGGAATGCTCGTCATCACACACGATCTCGGCGTCGCGCGGCTCGTCTCCGATCGGATCTACGTCATGAAGAGCGGTGTGTTCGTCGAGAACGGCGCCGCCGAGGAACTCGTCGCAGCGCCGCAGAATCCCTACACCAAGAAGCTGCTCGACGCGATTCCGCACCTGGGGTCGTGGGACGGATCGCCGGACCCCGCTCCCTACGGCACCGCACCGAGAGAGGTAGCAGTATGACCGCGCCACTGTTGTCCGTCGAAGATCTCGTCGTCGAATACCCCGTCGGTGACGGCGTCTTCCGTGCCGTCGACTCGGTGAGCTTCTCCGTCGACAAGGGCAAGACGCTGGCCGTCGTGGGCGAATCGGGCTGCGGCAAGTCCACCATCGCCAAATCGATCGTCCGGTTGCTGACGCCGACGTCGGGAAAGATCGTCGTCGACGGCACCGACATTTCTCAGCTGTCGGAAAAGGCGTTGCGCCCGTTCCGGTCTCGTGTGCAGATGGTGTTCCAGGACCCGTACGGCTCACTCGACCCTCATCTGACCGCGGTCGACATCGTCGGTGAGCCATTGCGACTGAAGGGCATTCGCAACAAGTCCGAGCGAGCGAAGAAGGCCGCCAAGCTCATCGACCGCGTCGGATTGCCGAAGACCGCATTGAATCGTCGGCCCGTCGAATTCTCGGGTGGTCAGCGTCAGCGCATCGGTATCGCGCGTGCGCTCGCCGCCGGACCGGAGATCCTCGTGTGCGACGAGGCCACGAGCGCACTGGACGTCTCGGTGCAGGCGCAGGTACTCGATCTGCTGCGCGAAATCCAGAGCGACACAGGCCTTACGTACGTGTTCATCTCGCACAACCTCGGTGTGGTGCGCGAGATCAGCGAGACCGTCGTCGTGATGTCGAAGGGCCGAATCGTCGAAGCAGGCGACACCGACGACGTTCTCGCCAGGCCGAAGGAGCCGTACACTCGTGCACTGCGCGCTGCGGCTCTGGACCCCGCCGCGATGCACGGAATCAAGCCGCGACACATCGTCTCGCGTCTCGCCCAGACCTCTGTAGGAGTAACAGCATGACTTCGCTCGACATCTCGCCCCTCGTTCTGGGAACGATGACGTTCGGCGACACCGTCGACGCGGACGGCGCAGCCCGGATGGTCGACGCCGCGCTCGATGCGGGCATCACCCACATCGATACCGCGAACGGGTATGCCGGAGGCGAATCGGAGCGCATCCTCGCCGGTCTTCTGGCGTCACGACGCGACCAGGTGACCGTCGCGACGAAGGCAGGGATGCCGAATCCCGATGCAGGCGACAACAGTCCGCTCTCCCCCGCCGGACTTCGCCTCAGCGTCGAGGCCAGCCTGACGCGACTGAACACCGACTACGTCGACTTGTTCTATCTGCATCAGCCCGATCGCGCGGCCGACCTCGCCGACACGCTCTCCACGGTGGCGGAGTTGGTGAAAGAGGGCAAGATTCGCGCGCTCGGTGTCTCGAACTTCGCGGCGTGGCAGATCGGCGAGATCAACCACGTCGCCGACGCAGTCGGTGCGCCGCGACCGATCGTCGCGCAGCAGCTGTACAACCTCCTCGCTCGCAGGATCGAAGAGGAGTACGCCGAGTTCGCGGAGGTCACCGGCCTCGTCACGATGGTCTACAACCCGCTCGGCGGGGGGTTGCTGACCGGAAAGCACTCGTTCGAAGCAGAACCGACCGACGGCCGGTTCGGCGATTCCCGACTCGCGGCCATGTACCGCGAACGGTACTGGAACACAGCAATTTTCGACGCGATCGCACAGCTGACGAAGATCGCGGAAGACGCGCGGATGCCGATGACCGAACTCGCGATGCGTTGGCTCGTGTCCAAGCCTGCGACGGGGCCGATTCTCCTCGGGGGCTCGAAGGTCGACCATCTCGTCGCCAACATCGCGGCGGTCCGCAAGGGTCCACTCGACGACGACGTCGTCACCGCATGCGACGAGGTCGGTGCCGCGCTGCGCGGGCCGATGCCGAACTACAACCGCTGAAAGGCGCACCAGACATGACTGCACAGGAATTCGCCGCCCGCGTCCGAAACCGGGAGCGCATCCTCGGATACTGGTCCGTCATCGACAGCCCGGTCTCCACTGAATGGCTTGCCCACGTCGGCTGGGATTACATCGCCTTGGATCTTCAGCACGGACTGATCGGCTACTCGGGAATGCTCGCCGGACTCACCGCCATCGACGCGGCGAACGGGCCCGCCGGCATGATTCGCGTCGAGGCGAACGACGCGACGGCGATCGGCCGTGCGCTCGACGCGGGAGCCGCAGGTGTCATCGTCCCTCTGATCGACACCGCCGAGGACGCAGCCGCCGCGGTGTCGGCAGCTACCTACCCTCCGGCCGGAATCCGGTCGTACGGACCCATGCGTTCACAGCTGCGCATCGGTCCGACGCCGGCAGATGCGAACCGCGACACCGTCGTCCTGGCGATGATCGAGACGCCGCAGGGCTTGGAGAACGTCGAGAAGATCTGCGCGGTTCCAGGTCTGGACGGCGTCTACGTGGGACCGTCGGACCTGCGCCTGGCAGTCGGTGGGGCATCCCCCAGCGACACCTCGGTCGACGAGGCCTTCGAGGCTGCACTCGTCCGCGTGCAGAAGGCGGCAGCTGCTGCCGGAATTGCCGCGGGCATTCACACACCGTCCGGTGACGTCGCGGCACGTCGGCTCGCCGAGGGATACACGCTCGCCACCGTCGCGTCGGATCTGACGCACCTGAAGGCGGTGTCGTCGGATCACCTGAAGGCCGCCCGAGGGTAGGCGCCGCCGGCACCCGTGCGCAGAAATGTAGAGCGGGCTCTACATTTCTGCGCACGACGGTCGCAATACACATCGCGCTCGGCTCCGAATACAGACTGTGGAACGACTCACGCACGCGAGGCACGGGATTACTTCCGTGCCTTCGGTGCGTTGTGGGACTGGGTTGTCGAAAGCCGACCCGGGCCTCTCGGTTCGGATTGTTGGCAGCATCACACCGTCGAAGGGTTGGCGCAGGCCATCTCGGTGGGCATGTTGTTAAGGGCTACGAAACATCGTTGACACATAGAGCGACCATGTAACAGATCCACGGGGCAGAGCGACTTCCTCCCCAGGACGCGAACAAAAGGAGACGATGTGACTTTGCAGATCGATTCACTCGATGTCAGCGCCGACGAGACCCCGTCGGGTGCAGGGGAGATCGAGAAGCTCCACGAGCAGGTAGTCGCACTCGACGCCGATATTCTCGGCGCGATCGAACGTCGCAGTGAACTTGTTCGACAGCTCGCCGCGAAGACCGCGAACGGCGCAGACGAGACCGGCTCCACCTTCGACGGTCTCGGAACCGACGGATCGGTGCTCAAGCGCATGCTGGCTCGGATCGCTTCGGTGGCAGGTTAAACCCCCGCTGCATCCCCATCCCCCTCCTTCGTGCGCACATCAGCCCCGGAAGACAGTCGACTGTCTTCCGGGGCTGAGTAGTTTCAGGACGCGCTCACAGGGCGCGGAGTGCGCCTCCGTCGACGGCAACCGCCGACCCTGTGATGTAGGACGCCGCAGGCGATGCAAGGAACGCCACCGTCCGTCCGAACTCTTCGGGATCACCGATTCGCCCCAGCGGGATCTGCGCGGCGGCCTCGCCGCTCACTTCGCCGCCGCGCGCGGTGTCGAACCGACCCGGAAGCACGCTGACGACTCGAACTCCACGCGGGCCCAATTCGTCGGCCATATCTTTGGCCGCCATCGCCAAACCAGGACGAAGACCGTTCGAGATCCCCAATCCGGTGATCGGACTCTTCGCCGAACTGGACAAGACGAGCACGATGGCGCTGCCTTCGGTCATCGCAGCTGCTGCGCTGCGTACCAGTCGGACCGCCCCCAGAAAGACCGAATCGAAGTAGTTCTGCCAGTCGCCATCCGAGGAACCGAGTGCAGTACCGGGCGGTGGTCCTCCGACACTGACGACGAGGCCGTCGAGTTTGCCCCAGTGCGCGAGGGCCGAGTCGACGACCAAACCCGCCGTCGCGGGATGACCATTGTCGGCAACCATTCCATGCACCGCGTTGGGCCGGTGGGTTCCGAGTTCCGAGACGGCGTCGTCCACCTTGTCCTGGGACCGGGACGTCACCGTCACCTTCGCTCCCTCGCGCAGTAGTTCGCGCGCACTGGCCAGACCCAGTCCTTCGGTTCCGCCCGTGACGACGAACGCCTTACCCGCCAGTCCCAAATCCATGAATTCTCCTCTTCGACGAACAACGGGAACGCGCCGTCGGCTCGTTCCCGTGGGTCCATCTTGCTACAGACTCGTCGCGCCGCCGAATGCTGCGAAAAATTGCTTGCCCGAATTGCGATGAGTTTCCGGATGTGGTCCCGTCCATACGAGCGAGGGCAATCGCGGTTCTCACCGACACGATCACAGATTGAGGAGCTGTTCACATGGCACGAATGCTGTTCGCCAACATGCCGGTCAAGGACGTCGCGGCGACGAAAAATTTCTTCTCGACACTGGGCTTCGAATTCAACGAGGTGTTCAGTGACGAGAACACTGCTTCGATGGTGATCAGCGACCAGGCGACGGTGATGTTTCTCTCCGACGCCCGTTTCAAGGACTTCATCTCGGACGACATCGCCGACACCACTCGATCGCGTGAGGTGCTGATGTGCATCTCGGCCGACAGCCGTGACGAGGTCGATTCACTCGTCGATTCGGCCATCGCCGCCGGCGGTACGTCGTGGATGGAGGCACAGGACCACGGCTTCATGTACGGCCGCGCGTTCCGCGACCTGGACAACCACGTCTGGGAGGTCATGTGGATGGACCCCAGCGCGGTGCCGTCGGAGTAGGTGGTCAGGGCGCTGGGCTCGGTAGCGAGCCCAGCGCGCCGCCTATCGAAGACGCTCGGGCAACCCGAAACGCTCGAACAGAGTCAGATCGAAGAAACACGTGACGTGCGAGACCTTGTCGTCGGCGATGTCGACCACGTGCAGTTGGAACGGCACATGGGTCCCCGACGCGTCGCGCATGTAGAGCCCGTACGCCGGCTGCCCGTTGGCCGAGGTGGCGACCATCCGCATGTCGCCTGCGCCCTTGGCGGGACAATTTCCGCGAATGAGGGCGCCGATGTTCTCTCCACCCTGGTACCACCCGACGAACGGCGGCATCTCCCAGACGGCATCCTGAGTGAACAGCTCCACGAGTTGGGCGATGTCGTAGTTTTCGAAGCTGTCGACATACTTCGTCAGTAGTTCCTGTGTCTGCGCCGACGATGGCTCGACGACGCCGTCCTCGGAGGGTGCGATCTCGTCGAGCTGGGCGCGCGCACGTTGCAGCAGGCTGTTGACGGCCGTCGTGGTCGTCGCGAGCGCCTCGGCCACCTCCGACGCTTTCCACTGGAGTACTTCGCGCATCAGAAGCGCCGCCCGTTGACGGGACGAAAGGTGTTGCAGTGCAGCGATGAACGCCAAGCGAATCGACTCGCGTCCGACGACGATCGATGCGGGGTCACCGGAGTCGCTCAAGTCGGAGTCCGCGATGGGTTCGAGCCACGGAATCTCGTGCCGCTCGACGAGGTCGTCGGTCGGATCGGAACTGGGCGCACCGAGCCCGGTGGGCAACGGCCGCTTCGACTTTCCCTCCAGCGCGGTGAGACACGTGTTGGTGGCGATCCGGTAGAGCCACGTCCGCATCGACGATCGGCCTTCGAACTTGCTGTAGCCGCGCCAGGCTCGGATGTAGGTCTCCTGCAGGAGATCTTCGGCATCGTGGATCGACCCCGTCATCCGGTAACAGTGCGCGAGCAGCTCGCGCCGGTACGGGTCGAACTGTGCAACGAACGCGTCACCCTCAGCAACCGTGGCCGTCATGCCTCAACACGATAATGCTCGAGACCGACACGTGGGAGGAAAGATTTCGGGTTCCCTACGCTAGCCTTCGTCAGGTGACCGCGGCGAGCACCATCGACGAACTCGTCGACGACCTCTATCTGCAGCGAGGGCGAGCCTGGCAGGCGGCGCTCGTGACTGCTCAGAACTTTCTCGAGACCATCGCCGACGAGATTCTCGACAACGTCGACCGAGACCGTCTCAACGCCGGAACCGCACGCATCAAGGATCCAGCACGTGCCGCGGACAAACTGCGACGCAAGATCGCCGAGGGACGTATTGCTCCGCCGACCGACGTCGACGATGTCGTCGACGCGCTCGGCGATCTGATCGGAATCAAGGTTCTGTGCAAGAGTCCCCGCGATCTTCACGCCTTCGTCGACGCGTTGGAGGCCGCGTGCCACGACCCCGACTGTTCCGTGCGGTTCGCCAGAGAACCGATGGACTACGTCGAATTCCCCAAGCCGAACGGATATCGCGCCTATCACGCGATCTTGCTCGTGCGGGTAGCCACGCATCAGGGTGACCTCGACGTCAAGGTCGAGGTTCAGGTGAAGACGCGACTGCAGGACGCGTGGGGCGAACTGACGCACGAGGACATGTACAAACCCGGTGAGCCGCTGAAGGCGTCGAAGAAGCATGTCGACCGCGCACGGCAGATGGCGGAACTTCTGCTGCAGGTCGATCTGATGGCCGATGAGCTTGCAGCGCAACTGGATTCGCAAACGTCCGTGTCGAGCGATCCGGTCGCCGAGCCGACGCCGGTGCCGAAGGATCCGGAGATCATCTCGGCGCGTGTGACGCGGACGGGCCCGAGGTACGCCCTCGCCGTCGGGCCCGACGGCAGGCGGGGACTCATTCCCGCTCGTTCGGTCAAGGCCGTCATCGGCGTCAAGGATCGCATCGCCGTCGACGACTATCTCGAGGTCGGCGACGAGGTGCGTGTCGTGGTCGAGGACTCCGAAGACGCCCTCTACTACCATCTTTCGTCGCAACCCCCGTCACGACGGTCACGCAGACGACGGAGACGGGCCGAGCAGGACGCCTGACCGGTCGTCAGATCACCTCGCGTTTGGCGGTCTTCTGTGTGGGCACGCGGCCGTCGAAGTACCGCAGAAGCGACTCGTCGTGCGCGTCCGGGTACCAGCCGGGAGCGATACGTGTCTTCGCCCGCCCGGTGGCCCGACGTTCGCTGCCGACCACCATCACCAGGAAACCGGCGATGACCGCAACCGAGGCGACCGCCACGATGGTGATCACGACGATCTGAAACAGATCCATCTACTTCCCCCGCCCTACGCACGCGCACGATCCTGTGCTCACCGAAGCGCCCCCGCCGACTCCCCATCGGCCCGAATTCTCCGCGCCATAGTGACACATCTTCGATGCGAGGGTGCCCGATCTGGACATCGAAGGACCGACCACCCCTTCCACCTGCGATTCTCAGGTTCGTCCTAGGTCCGTCCGGTAAACAGCACTCTTTGTGACAGCCACCGAAGCACCCCAGCTCACGACGGCCGAACCAGAACTCGTTTCGCCGTCCGTCGGTACGCCCGGACGCCTTCTCACCGCCGATCGCGTGGTGGCTGCTGCAGCATTCGTCCTGCTCGCGCCGCTGTACGCGATGTTGTCGGTCATGGGACACCGCCAGTTGCGGACGTCCGGCTTCGATCTCGGCATCTTCGTCCAGCAGATCTCGTCGTACGCGGAACTGCATGCCCCGACGTCGAATCTGCTCGGTACCGGGTACAACACCCTCGGAGATCACTTCTCCCCCATCACTGCGCTGCTGGCGCCGGTCTATCGGGTCTTTCCGTCGGCCGAGACGCTGTTGGTCGCCCAGGCCGTGCTGTTCGCGGCTGCGGCAATTCCCTTGACACGCTGGGCGGTCCGTGAATTCAGCACGGTTGTCGGCGTCGTCGTGGCCGTCGCGTACGGGTTGTCGTGGGGAGTACAGGCTGCGTTGAATTTCGACTTCCACGAGATCGCGTTCGCGATGCCGTTGCTTGCCATGTCGATGGTGTCTCTCGGGCAACGCAAGTGGCTGCCTGCGCTGTTGTGGGCGCTACCTCTCGTTTTCGTCAAGGAGGACATGGGTCTGACGGTCGCCGTCATCGGCGCCCTGGTGGCGTTCTGGACCGTAGGCCGCAACCGCCTGCTCGGCCTGCTGACCATCGTGTGGGGCCTCGGCTGGCTCGTTCTGGCCGTCAAGGTCATCATTCCGTTGCTGAGCAGCAACGACTCGTACGGCCAGGGTTCGAAGATGCCGCCGCTCGGATCGGGGATCGCAGACACGGCCCACGGCTTCGTCGACGGGGACTCCCGCGCCGCCACTGCGTTTCTTCTGTTGGCCGTGACCGCCTTCGCGGCGCTGCGGTCGCCGCTGCTGCTCGTCGCCGTTCCCACCGTCGCGTGGCGGTTCCTGAGCGACAACTCCAACTTCTGGAAACCGATCTTCCACTACAACGCGATCCTGATGGTCGTCGTGTTCGCGGCACTCGTCGATGCTGTCGCCCGTAGTCGACGCCACGGACAACTCTCGTTGCGGGGTCAACGCACGATCTTTACGGCGGTGGCGGCCGTCGCACTCGTCGCGCTGCCGTTCCTGCCGATGGCGCGCCTGGTCACTCCGGACGGCTGGCGGATCGACCCGCAGGCTGTCGAGACCGCCGAGGTTGCACGCATGATTCCCGACGACGAGACGATCGCCGCGTCGAACAACCTCGTTCCGCAGTTCGTCGCGACGCACGATGTCTCGGTGTTTCCGCAGCGATCGACCGATACGACGACGCCCGACTGGATCGTCGTCGATCGCGCAGATCCTGCTGGATGGCCGGCGGACGCGAAGGGCGATGCGAAAGCCGTCGACGCGGCGTTGGCGTCGGGCTACGTGGTCCGATCCGAAGCCCACGGCATCGAAGTCCTGCAGCGGGTACAGCCGTAGACCCGGCCGAATCGAGATCTCCGAGCCGGTCGACCTGCGGAACCGATTGTGACGTGCACCGAGGTCGACGAGAAAATGCCGGACAACACACAACGTTCCCAGACGCTGTGGCCGCCGGTTCAGCCCCTACACTGGATAAGTTGTTTTCGCAGTGGCGCTGGGTGAGACCAGCTACGACGAATACGGTAAGGCGGGACGAGACATCGACGCACGACGGGAAGCACAGGGGGCAACCAGGACGGTCGACCGTCCGAACAGCGACGTCGCGCCGGAGGCACCTGCGGCCACGCCTGCCAGAGCCGCCTCGAAGCGCTCGCCGTGGAACCGCAAGAATCCGTACCGAGCGACGGTGCTGGCCAACCGCGTCCTGTCCGGCCCCGAGTCCACCAAGGAAATACGGCACTACGCGTTCGCGCTCGGTGACAGCGGCCTGAACTACGAAGTCGGCGACGGCCTCGGTGTGAAGCCGGTCAACAATCCCGAACTGGTCGACGCGTTGATCGGCCGTGTGGGCGTGTCACCGGATACGACCGTCGTCGTGAAAGGCGCCGAACAACGACTCGACGAGTTGCTCACCCATTCGTACGAGATCGGCGTTCCGTCGATGGATCTCCTCGAAACGGTTGCCGAGCGCACCGGCGACGACGAGCTCTGCCACGTCCTGTCGACCGGAGACCGCGAAGCACTCGACGCGTGGACCTGGGGTAAGGACGTCCTCGACGTGCTCGCTCTCGACGACAAGCTGGCGCTCGAACCGGCGGAACTGCTCGGCCTCCTGCGCCCGCTGCAACACCGCGTGTACTCCATCTCGTCGTCGCCGCTCGCGCACGAAGGCACCGTGCATCTGACGGTGTCGAGTGTGCGCTACCGGTCGGCCGCGCGCGATCGCGGTGGTGTGTGTTCGACATTCCTCGCGGACCGAGTGTCCGAGGGCGCAACGGTAGGGGTGTTCCTGTCGGCCAACAAGTCCTTCCGGCTTCCCACCGACGACGATGCATCCGTCATCATGGTCGGGCCCGGCACCGGCATCGCGCCCTTCCGCGCGTTCCTGCACGAACGACGTGCGCGTCACGCGTCGGGACGCAACTGGCTGTTCTTCGGCGACCAGCATCGCGGCAGCGACTACCTCTACGAGGACGAGCTGGACGGCTTCTCGCGCGACGGTGTGCTCACCAAGCTCGACCTCGCGTTCTCGCGCGATCAGAACGAGAAGATCTACGTCCAGCATCGGATGCGCGAGAGCGGCAAGGAACTGTACGCCTGGCTCGAAGAGGGCGGCTACTTCTATGTCTGCGGCGACGCGACGCGCATGGCCAAGGACGTCGACGCCGCGCTGCACGATGTCATCGTCGAGCACGGCGGGCGCACATCCGATCAGGCCGACGACTACGTGGCCGAACTCAAGCGTGACAAGCGCTACCTGCGCGACGTGTACTGAGTCCTCGTCCCCCTGCTCGCCACCGCGAGCGCCTCACGCTTTTTGTCGGACCCACCGGCTATCTTCACTTCTGCTGGACTTCGAGAGTGCACACGGTGATCGACGAAGGAGCGCATGTGGGTGCTGGACGTGAAGGCCGCGTCGGCGGGTTCGACGCGGGGTTCGACGCGGTCGTGGCGGACGCATGGCATCGATTCGAGAGCAATCTCGCGGTGCATGTCGCGACCATGCCGGAGGGCACCTACATCACCATCACATCGGCCCAGGCATCACATGGCCAACGTGGTCAGCGCCCGTACGTCGACGTAGTGGCGGTCGACGCCGAGCGCATGGTGTGCGTCGCGGCTCTCCCGTCCTACCTGTATCCGGAAGACCCGGACCGCGACGCGAGCGATCGCAGGCTGCACGGCCTCGGATGGTCCGAACCCGGCCGGCCGACGGTCGACGGAACGATCATGGACTACACGCTGGACGGCCCACGCGACGAGGCCGACCTGCTCGCAACCGTCGCAGTTGCCACGTTCCGTGAAGTCTGGAACGTCCCGCATCCGTCGTTTCTCAGCGCGTGGACGGTCGGCCCCGGCGAAGAAGGCAGCGGCCCGGTTGCGCTGACACACGTCACCGACGTCGCCCGTCCTCGTGCATCCACCACGCGATCGGTCACACCGTCGGTCGACTCGCTACCGACGCCGCTTCGGTCGCTGCACACCTTCTGCGAGCTCGTCGGATCGATCGTGGACTCGGCGACCGTCAGATCGGTCTGCGGCACCGCCGATCTGCGCGAACTCCGCATTCTCGCCCGCGCTCATGCCCGCGCATGCGCAGAGCACGCCGACCGTTGCCGCACCGACGGATCCGAGATGTCGTCGCGGGTGTGGCGGCGTCAGGCCCGCTCGTGGTCGCACACTGCGGACAGCCTGCGCGTCGGCGGCAGCGCCACCTCGTCAGGGCCGGACAGTGCGGCGAAGTCCGCTGGCTCGTAGCACCTGGCGTTCGACGCCCGCGCGCACCGCGGCTTCCGTACCGATGATCCGCACGTGTCGTCGGGCGCGGGTGATCGCGGTGTACAGCAGCTCTCGCGTCAGCAGCGACGACGCCTGAGCCGGGAGCATCACCGACACGGTGTCGTACTGGCTTCCCTGGCTGCGGTGAATCGTCATCGCGTACACCGTCTGCACCGACGACAACACGTTCGGATGCACCAGTTGGGGCTGCGAACCCCGCTGGAAAGCTGCCATCAGGGAACCGTCGCCGACGTCGACCACCACTCCGGTATCACCGTTGTAGATCCGCGCCTCGTGATCGTTGGCCGTGACCAGCAAGGGCTGACCTGCGTACCAGCGGGCGGGATCGAGAAAAGCGCCCGACGCCTCCCCCACCCATTCCATCGCCCGGCGTGCCCAGTCCTGCACGCCGAACGGGCCCTGCCGATGCGCACACAGCAATCGATGCGACTCCAGTCTCGTCAGCGCATCCGACGCGGCACCTGCGCGCGCAGCGTCGGTGACCGCGGCTGCGGTGCTCAGGATGTCGGCGTGCAGGGCGTCCAAGTCCGTCGGGGCGTGGAACGACAACTGCTCGTGGCCGCTGTCGAGCAACGTCATCACGTCGTCCGGCCGACCGTCGCGCACGGCGACGGCGAGCTCGGCAATGGCACCGCCGAACCGTCGCCCACGGCTCAGCCGGACCACGCCGCTGCTCAGACGGTGTCGCTCGACCGGCGCCAGCGCTGCCTCGTTCGGGTCGTCCTGCGCGTCGAGGTCTTCGGCGATGACGTCGGCGAGCGCCGGATTCGTGGTTGCGCGCACGGGTCGCGCCACGAGATCGGCCAGCACAGCGCCTGCATCGACCGACGTCAGCTGATCGGGGTCGCCGACGAGGATCAACCGGGTATCGGCTCGGACGGCCTCGAGCAGTCGAGACATCATCGTCAGCGACACCATCGACGTCTCGTCGACGACGATGACGTCGTACGGCAACCGGTTCGACGCGTTGTGCCGAAATCGGCTCTTGCTTCCTCGTTGCCATCCGAGCAACCGGTGCAGGGTCATCGCGGTCAGACCGTCGGGGAGCCCGAGCTCCGCCGACTGCTCGGTCACCGATTCCTGCAGACGAGCCGCGGCCTTGCCGGTCGGCGCTGCGAGACCGATACGGATCGACGGGCCGAGCTGGCGCACGAACATCGCGAGGATTCGCGCGACGGTGTGTGTCTTGCCCGTTCCCGGACCACCCGCGATGACGGCAGTCCACTGTGTCGCCGCGAGCGCTGCGGCGATCCGCTGGCGATCCGGCGCTGGAGTCGGTGCACCTGTGGCGTCGACGAACAGCGAATCCAGTTGCGCGCGAACCACTTCGGCGTCCACGCTCGGCCGGGTGAGTCCCCTGCTGTCGAGCACGTGCCGGATGGTGCGCTCCTGCAGGAAGTACCGATCGAGGTAGAGCAGCTCACCTTCGTCCGTGTCGACCAACCGGAGTGGCCGCAGCGGACCCCGTTGTCCGCCGACGACGAGTGGACTCGCGCGCAGCGCGGCCAGCACGTCGGCCAACTCGGGCCACGGCAGGGCGTCGACATCGATGTCGGAATCCTCGTCGACCGGGATGTCGCGTAGCCGGTGCAGGTCGAGGCAGACCGAGCCGGATCGTACGGCGCGGACCGCGAGCGCCGTCGCGAACATGACGTCGTCGGACGATTCTCCCCCGAGTGCGCCGAGCCGCAGTGCGACATGGACATCCGCGGCCGCGAGCACGCCCGCTTCGTTGAACACACGCAGCCGGCCCTTGGCGCGCTGCACGAGTTGCGCGTCGATCATGATGGTTCGATTCCCGCCAATAGATCCGATACCGATGTCACGAGTTCGACGGGTGGGTTCCAGTCGAACACACCGCAACCCGCCGGGGTCTCGGGACCGACCATGCCCCGGACGAAGTGGTACTGAACACCGCCGAGATGCCGTGTGGGATCGTATCCGGGTTGGCGCCATCGCAGGTACCGATGCAGCGCAACGGAATACAACAACGCCTGCAGCGGGTAGTGCGACCTCAGCATTTCCTGCGCCATGCGTTCGCGGGTGAAATGCATGACCGTCAGATCACCCCGCGACAGTCTGTTCGTCTTGTAGTCGACGACGACGTACCTCGGACCGGCGATGCGCAACACCGAGTCGATGCTCCCGGTGAGATATCCACGCAGCGGCGAGGATTCGAGGTGCTCGAGTTGATCGGCGTACGACGAGAGCGCATCGTCGGACGGCAGGTGTTCGCGCATCAGCGCAGCTATGCCGCGAAGGGTGACGATCCTCGTGACGGGGTCGTCGCCACCTGCCAGTGGAAGTTCGAAGTCCAACTCCGCCAAGTGGTCCGTCGGCGCGATGTCGGCGAGTGTGCCGAAGCCGAGCGGTGTACGCAGCACCGGCAGGAGCGCGTCGGCGAGCGCGCGCGGGTCGATGTCTGCGAGACGCTCGTCGACGGCCTCGGTGCATCTCGCCAGCACCTCGGCGTCCAGATCGACGGCCGACGTGTCGAGATGCTCGAGGATCTCGTGCACCAACGTGCCGAACGCCGCACCTGCAGGTAGTCCGTTCATCGGCGACGGTATTCCGTCCAGTGCGTCGTCGATCGGCGGCGCTTCCTCGGGTTCGTCGTCCTTGACGGGCGATTCCGGTTCGCTGGAGACACCCGGCGCGTCGTGCGCCGACGCCGTCAACGCCGAATACGACGTCCGACGCCACTGCATGTCGAGGGTGCGTCGGAATGTCGCAGCATCGAGTTCGATCCCGGCACCTGCCGATGTTGCCCGAATCGGTCGCGGCGACGCTCCCCGCGTGGCTTCGACCGAGATCAGTCCCCCTGCCGATCCGGCCAAGGATTCGAAGAGGTGTCCGACGGCGGCGTCGTCGGGCACCTTCGACTTCTCGTCCGGTTGAGCGATGCCGGGAACGCGCGCGAAGAGCAGCCGATGAAGCGGGGATGCCGATGTCGAAAACGAGGGCGCCCACCACAGCACGACCTGACACTGTGCCCGCGTCAACGCGACGTAGAGCAAGCGGAGCTCTTCCCCGGCTTCCTCTTTGTCCGAGAGGAGTTTTCGCGCAGCATAGCCGTGTCCGGTGCGTCCACCGACGTCCAGAACGCGGCGACCGTCGTCATCGTGCAGCAGCAGGGTGCTCGGGTAAGGATTCTTCGCCGCGTCCCAGGCGTACGGGATGTAGTCGATCGGGAATTCCAACCCCTTGCTGGCGTGTACCGTCGCCAGTTGGACGGCGGCCGCGTCGCTGTCGAGCCGCCGACTGCGATCGGTGACGCTGCCCGACGCAGGATCCTCGATGCGGTCGGTGAGCCATCGCGTCAGCGCGCTCGGACCGAACGATTCTTCCACCGCCGCACGATTGAGCAGTTGCGCGACGTGTCGGAGATCGGTGAGATGGCGCTCCCCGGAACGTAAGCCGAGCAGGCGCGCCTCGAGACGCGTCTCGGACGACAGTTTCTCGAACACGGCAGCGAACCCGGCCTGCGCGAACAGCATTCCGTATTCACGCAGGCTGGTGCTGACGTCGGCCACCGCATCGTCGCCGCCCTCGTCGAGAGTCTTCGCGGTCCAACCCAGGAGCGGGGTCAGCGCGGCGAGACGCACCCGATCGGATCGATGCGGCTGCTCCAACGCTTGCAGGAACCACAGCCACTGCGTCGCACTCGGGGTCTCGAAGATGCTGGAGCCACCGGCGAGAACGGACGGCACTCCCGCCCGATCCAACGCGTCACGCACCATCGCGATCTGCCCGCGGTTTCGTGTGAGTACGGCGATGTCACCGGGTTCGACGGCGCGTCCCGACCCATTCAGCGTCAGTTGCGTCCCGGATTCGAGCAGGTCGACGATATCGGCGGCGACGTCGTCGGCGACGCGATCCCGCAGCACACCCACGACGGGAAAGCCCGCTCGGCCCAGCGGACCGGCCCCCGTTCTGGGCAAGTAGCGCACCCTCAGCGGCGGGGCGTCCGCCATTCGTGACACGTCGTTGCTCGATCCGACGGGGTGGACGACGATGTCGTCGTGGCCGAGCGCGGCACCCGCGTACACGGTCTCGAGCGCCTGCAACAATCCGGAGTCGCTGCGCCAGTTGGTTTTCAATTCGAGGTGCCGATCCGCGACGGCAACGGCGTCGAGGTAGCTGAGCACCTCGGCCCCGCGGAAGGCATAGATTGCCTGCTTGGGGTCACCGACCAGAAGAAGCGTCGACGTCCCGTGGAACGCGCGTCGCAAGATGTCCCACTGCAGCGGATCGGTGTCCTGGAATTCGTCGACGAGGACGACGCGGAATCGCTCCCGCACCCGGGCACACGCGGACTCGCCGTGTTCGGGGTCCGTCAGTACGCCGTGGAGAAGGCCCAGCAAGTCGTCGAAATCGCGCACTCCGGCAGCCCGTTTGCGCCGCTGCACCTCCGCGCGAGCCTCTTCCGCGAACAGAACTCGATGCCCTGCCTCGGAATCCTCGCCCGGTTCGGGAACCAGCCGAGCTTGCCTGTCCCGTACTGCTTGCCGCGCCACTTGCCGCGCGTCGGCCGGTCCGATCGGCGGGTCGAATTCGGACCGGGCGTACCGCCGCAGATAGATGTCGTCGACCACCTCCGCGGTCATGTCGTCGACGGCTTCGACCAATGTTGCCTCGGGCTCGCGCTCTCCGGCGATGCCGAGACCGTCGAGCATGCGTTGACAGAAGCTGTGTGTCGTCGCGATGGTGCCCGAGTCGAAGTCCGACAGCGCCCTGAGCAGCCGGAGCCTACGTACGGAGACCTCGTGCTCCGACGCGGCCGCCAGAAAGCGAACGAGCGCATCCGCGTGCGTCGACGCCGACGGATCCTGCAGCGCTGCAGCCACTTCCGCGAAGCGATTGCGTGTCCGCTCGCGCAGTTCCTGCGTCGCCGCACGCGAGAAAGTCACGAGCAGCAACTGCGAGATGTCTGCGACGCCCTCCGCGACGTACCTGGTCGCGAGACCGACGATGGCATAGGTCTTGCCCGTTCCCGCGCTGGCCTCGAGCACCGTCGTGCCGGTGGGCAACGGTGCGAGCAGATCGAAGTCGTTCACGGCTGCCCCTCGGTCTCGGCGTCCAGAAGCGGACTCCACAACTGACATGCGACCGTTCCGAACGCCGTCGTCTCCTCGCCCCATCGCGGCAGGTCAGGACGGGGCGGCGAGTCGGAAACGGCCGTGAACGGGGCGCCGGCGTACACATAGCCGATGCTCTTGTCGGTGACGTCGCCGAACTTGTCGTTCCAGGCCTTCTCGGCGGCGTCCATCGCTTCGTCGGGAGAGGCACCGCGACAACGCCTTTCTGCGTACGCAGCCGACGCCGCAGGACCGACCGGCAATGGGCTCGCCAGTCCGGCGTCGCGCAGTCGAACGAGCCGCTCGAGTTGGTCCAGAGAATCCATCGGCGCGTCGATCGTCGACCGCCACGCTGCACGACGACCCGGTCCTCGGCCCGTGGTGACGGCCGTCCACCGACGTGAATCGTCCTGAACCTGGGCGGCGAGCACCCGCACCCACGCGGCGATGCGATGTTTCGCTGCCAGCCGCGAGTACGACGTCCTGGCAATCGTGCTGCCGTGAATTCCGGTGACGGTACCGGTGATACGCCGCCCCGATTCGAGACGGATCGAGATGTCGAGAACGTCCGGATCACCGCCGTGCACGTCTTCGGCGACCTCGACCAGCGCATCGACACCCCGGGTGATGTCCTGCAGCTGCGCCTCCCCGAGTGCGAACGGCGGCAGCGTTCCCCGACGCCATTCCGCAGCGCGGAAATCCTCGACCCGAGTTCCTGCCAACCTCTCGGCCAACATCCGGTCGCCGATGTCCCACTTCTGCAGCCCGTCCAGCGCGACTGTCAACGAATCGGACACGTCGTCCTCGAGATCGGGCACTCGAATTCCGATGCGCTGCTTCAGAAATGCCGCGATCGGATGCTCGACGAAGGCGATGAGTTCGTTCAGATCGATGTCGCCGGATTGCCTCGGTGGCAGAGGAGCGTCCAGGAATGCCGGTGCGGGTACGGGTTCCTGCTCCGCTGCACGCGCGCCGTCCAGCGCTGCACGGTCGTAACTGAGGGGTGCGCGCGGGTCGAAGTTCCGCGCGTCGAACGGCTGCAGCGGGTGCCGACGCACCACGTCGGCGCCGGCCGTGGTGGAGACGACGTCGAGCAATTCGCTGAGCGGAATCGCGGGCGGCTTGACCATCCCGGTCACCGGGTCGGCGCCGGTGTAGAACAGCAGCAACTTCTCTCCTGCCGACATCACCGCGTCGAGCAACAGTTGGCGGTCCTCGCTGCGAACGTCGCGTTCACCGGGAGCTGGATTGCGCGCCATGATGTCGTCGCCGTCGACGCCACCCGCGCGGGGAAATACCTCGTCGTCGAGACCGAGGAGCACGACGACCCGGTGCGGAACCGAGCGCATCGGCACCATCGTGCACACGGTCAGCTCTCCGGTACGGAAGTTGGCACGCGACGGTCGTCCGGCCAGCGCCCGCGTGAGCATCGCGCGCACATCGGCCAGCCGGAGTTCGGATTCGTCACCGTGCTGGGTCGCGTCGTGCAGTTCTCGAAGCGCTTGTGCCCGTTGCCATGACTGAGCACTGGTCGTGTCGGTGAGCAGGTCGAGCGCACGCACGAGAGCGGTTCGCCACCTCGCTGTCGCCTGCGGCCCCTGCAGATCCCGCACGACGACGGCGAGCCTGTCGACGAATTCCGCAAGTCTTCCGGCGAGATCGATGTCGTTGCCGTCCACGTCGTCCAGCGGAAGTGCAAGGTCGAGCCATTCGTGCGCGGTCTCGTCGGCGGCGACGCCGAGCAGCAGCCGGTCCATCGCGAAATTGAAGGTGTTCTGACCGAAGTCGCCCAGCCCGTATCTCGTGCGTTGGCGCGAATTGATCCCCCACCGCGCACCGGATGCCTGCGTCCACTCACGTAGCCGTTCCAGGTCGTCGTCGGTGAACGAAAACCTCAGTCGCACAGGCTCGAAGGCCGCGAGGTCCAGCACCTGACTTGCCGTGACCCGGTCGACGGCAAGGTCGAGCAACGCCGCGACGACTGCCAGCAACGGGTTGGTCTGCCGCAAACCGCGGTCGGCGAGACGAACCCTCAATTCGTGTCCCGGATGTCCGAGCCCACGCTGTCCGAACGTAGCCCGCACCAGCGGCGCATAGGTCTCGACGTCGGGGCACATCACCAGAACGTCGCGTGGTTGCAACGTCGGATCCTCGTCGAACAGGCGCAGCAGGGATTCACGAAGTACTTCCACCTGTCTCGGTGCGCCGTGGCAGGCGTGTACCGCGATGGTGCCGTCCGGTTCCGCGGAACGGGTCGGCGTCCGGTCGTGTGCGATGTCGGACTGCACCCGCCCGAGCAGCGTCGCACGCGTCGCGTCGTCCGGCACGACGGAATGATCGATCGCGACGTCGAGACTCGTGAGTCGCCCCTGCAGTTCGCGAACATCACGTGCCAGGCTCGACAGCAGGGGATGCGACACTGCGACGGCCGACCGGTCCTCGCGCCGACGACGCGGTCGGGGCGCCGCGGTCAGACCGTCCCACATCGCAGGGCTGGGATGCGGAATCCACATGTGGACGTCGCGTCGATCCGCTATCGCGGCGATCACCCGAAGCTGATCGGTAGTCAGGCGGGTGGGGCCGAAGAGCGAGATTCTTTCCGGCAAGTCCAGAACCGACGGATCGGCAACGAGCGCAGCGCAACTGGGCTCCAACCGTTCCGCCGGACTCGGCGAATCGATCCGTGCCCGCACCGCCCGCCACAACTCCGCCTGCCAGAGAAGGTCCGGCGTCAGCGATGCACGCAGCCCGTCGGTGTCGACGCCTGCAGCCCAGTCGACGAGCATGGACGGTCGATCGGCGGCGTAGCTTCGGAACAGATCGGCCAGGTGCGCCGCGGTGGACCAACGTCGTCCCGCTCGCTCCTCGTCGACACCGTGGCCGAGATGGGCAGCCAGTACCGAACACCACGGCTGCCCCAGAGACTCGTCGACGAGTTGCAGAATCGTCCACAGCATCCGGCCTCTGGCCCAGGGGTCCTGGTCTGCGTCGAGTCCGTCGACCGCAGCAAGAGCCTGATCGACAAGTGTTGCGGGCGAGGGAAATTGGATGTTGGCGGAGATTCCGTCGGCCTTGGACGAGCCGAGCGACATCGACAGCCGTTGCGTCAACCACCGCTCGACACCACGTGCAGGCACGGCGACGACCTCGGCGACGAAGGGATCGGCGAGCGGGGTGGACAGAACCTCGACCAGCCCGGAGGCGAGCGCGCTGGACCGTGCCGCGCGATGAACCTTCAGTACCAACGTCGTTCCCCGCTCTCCCGCTTCTCCCCGATCCGGCTACTTGACCCTACTCGAGGCACCGACATACTCTCGACGCGTTCAATCGCACTGCGCGTGCGTTTATCGCACCAACGCCGTCGGATTCGAGGACTACACCGATGATCGATACCGCCACCGCCGTCGCCGTCCAGCTGCTCTACGGTCGCCAGAGTCACGCGATCGATTCGGGGCGAGCGGCCGAGTGGGCCGCCACGTTCACCGGGGACGGCGTCTTCGATTCGCCCAGCTACCCCGAACCCGAGGTCGGTTCCGCAGCCCTGACCGCATTCGCGCAACGGTTCTCCGACAGCGCAGCGGATGCCCAGGAGAGGCGTCGCCACGTCATCACGAACCTGGCGATCGACCGCGTGACCGACGACGAACTGACCGTCGACTGCTACCTGCAGATCGTCGCGACTCCCCGCGGCGGTGACACGCGAATCGTTCGCTTCACCGCCGTGCACGATCGCGTCGTTCTCCGGGACGGCCGGTGGCTCATCGCGAACCGCACCGTGTCGCGCGACGACGCTTGATATATCTGTTAACTAAATGCCGTCACTGACTACAGTGGTCGGGTGACCGATTCCGCCGAACCCGATTTCTGGTCGTTCATCGAGACCGCCAACACCAAGCTCGCGTCCGAATACGGTTTCGAGCACCAGCTCGCCACCGAGGTACTGCTGACACTGAACCGCGCGTCGAACATCGTCACGTACGACCTCGAGGCATCCATCCATCGGCCGCGCGGCTGGTCCTGGTCGTCGTTCCGTCTGCTGTTCGTGACGTGGCTGGCCGGCCCGATCGAACCGAAACGCGCAGCCGAACTGACCGGCATGAGCCGTGCCGCGGTGTCGAATCTGTCGAAAACCCTCATCTCCGACGGCCTGCTCGCACGCACCCCGGACGAAACGGACGGCCGCTCGGTGCGTCTCGCACTCACCGAGGAAGGCCACGCCCGCATGGTCGAGTCCTTCGCCGACCAGAACGAACGCGAGAACGCATGGGCGAGCGTGCTGACCGAGCCCGAGCAGCGCATTCTGGTGATGCTCCTGAACAAGCTGATCACCAACCGCAGCCAGTTCGATGTCAGAGGGCGCAACTGACGCCCTGAGGGGTTGCGTGGGTCACGTCCAACTAGTTAATGTGTTTATTATCAGCTCTGGATACATTTAGGAGATTCCCGTGGCCTACTACCGGCAACTCGGATCGGTACCGCCGAAGCGTCACACTCAGCATCGGACTCCCGACGGCGGTTTGTACTACGAGGAGCTGATGGGCGAGGAGGGCTTCTCCTCCGATTCGTCGTTGCTCTATCACCGCCACATCCCGTCGGCGATCGTCGATGCGACGGTCTGGGAGTTGTCCGATCAGTCGACGACGCCGAACCACCCGCTCAAGCCGCGCCACCTGAAGCTGCACGATCTCTTCCCGCCGGAGGTCGTCGCGGAGACCGATGTGGTAACCGGCCGTCGTCTGATTCTCGGCAATGCCGACATCCGCATCTCGTACGTCGTCGCAGCGAAACCGTCGCCGCTGTATCGCAATTCGATCGGTGACGAGATGGTGTACGTCGAATCCGGCAGCGCCACAGTCGAAACCGTCTTCGGCGCACTGCAGGCACGTCAAGGCGACTACGTACTCATCCCCCGCGCGACGACGCACCGCTGGGTTCCCGACGGCGAGGTCCGCGCCTACGCGATGGAGGCGAACAGCCACATCGTGCCGCCGAAGCGCTACCTGTCGAAGTACGGCCAGCTTCTCGAGAACGCACCGTTCTGCGAACGCGACCTGCACGGGCCGAGCGAACCGCTGCTCGTCGAGGACACCGACGTCGAGGTCCTCGTCAAGCACCGCGGCTCCACCGGCATCGTCGGCACCCGCTACGTCTACCCGAACCACCCGTTCGACGTCGTCGGCTGGGACGGCTGCCTGTACCCGTACACGTTCAACATTTCCGACTACGAGCCGATCACCGGTCGCGTGCACCAGCCGCCGCCTGCGCATCAGGCGTTCGAGGGCGACAATTTCGTCATCTGCAACTTCGTGCCGCGCAAGGTCGACTACCACCCGTTGTCGATTCCGGTGCCGTACTACCACTCCAACGTCGATTCCGACGAGATCATGTTCTACGTCGGTGGTGACTACGAAGCCCGCAAGGGTTCGGGTATCGGACAGGGCTCGATCTCGATCCACCCCGGCGGCCATGCACACGGCCCGCAACCCGGTGCGTACGAACGCAGCATCGGCGTCGAGTTCTTCGACGAGCTCGCCGTCATGGTCGACACGTTCCGGCCGCTCGAACTCGGAGAAGGCGCGCTCGCCTGCGAGGACACCGCGTACGCATGGACGTGGGCAGGCAGGGGACCCGCGTCGTGATCCCTGCTGTCTTCCGTGGTCTGTGCGACGACGCAGCACTGTTCCCGCCCGGCAATGCACCTCTGGGCGCCGCGGTGCCGCAGCACCTCAGCTACCGCGACGCGGCCTTTGCAGATCTCGTCGGACCGTTCGTGTTCCCGATTCCCCGGCTGCGTGAACTGACGTCGGTCCCGTCGCCGGTGCGCGTCTCGCTGACGGCGCCCGGGGGCCCGTCGAGCGTTGTCCCCGGAATCGAAGCGGCGCTGTCGATCTCGGGCGTATCCGTCGTCGCTGTCGAGGTGGCGATTCCCGACGGCACCGACCTGAGTGCACTCGACGCCGTCGGTGACGACATCGACGTCTACGTCGAGATCCCCCGCGACGACCGTCGACCCGAGATGCTGGACGCGGTCGAACGCCGCGGCTACCGCGCGAAGTTCCGTACCGGAGGCATCACGGCCGATCTGTATCCGGGCGAAGCGGAACTGGCCGCCGGAATCGCCGAGGCGTCGCGTCGCGGAATTCGGTTCAAAGCCACTGCAGGTTTGCATCACGCGATCCGAAACACCGGCTCTGACAACGGTTTCGAACAGCACGGCTATCTCAACGTGCTGCTGGCAGCGCAGGCCGCGGCAGGGGGCGCCGGGACGGACGAACTGAGCAGCATCCTCGCGATCCGCGATCCTGACGTCGTCGCGAAGGAAGTCGCTGCGATCGACACCGAGCGAGTGTTTCTGTCGTTCGGTACCTGCAGTATCCAAGAACCCCTCGACGACCTCGTCGCACTAGGACTCATCGACCCCACGTGAGCGCGAATGTATAGCCCTCTACACATTTCTGCTCACGAGCTCCGAAGGAGCCTTCATGACACACATCGACATTTCTCCTGATTCCGAGTTCGGAATCGACAATCTGCCCTACGGTGTCTTCTCCACCGCAGGAACGGACCGGCGAGTGGGAATCCGCTACGGCGACAACGTCGTCGACCTCGCCGTTGCGCTGGACGACGACGTATTCGCCGAGGCGTCGTTGAATTCGTTCATGGCCCAGGGCCGCACGAGATGGGTCGAGGTTCGCGACGCGATCACCGACGCCATCACCGGCGATTCGGTTCCGGCGCACGCGGTACATCCAATCGACACGGTCACGATGCACATGCCGTTCGACGTCGCCGACTACGTCGACTTCTACGCGTCCGAGCACCACGCCAGCAACCTGGGTCGTCTGTTCCGGCCCGATTCGGAACCGTTGATGCCCAACTGGAAGCACCTCCCCGTCGGCTACCACGGCCGCTCCGGCACCGTCGTCGTGTCCGGAACGGACATCACGCGCCCGAACGGCCAGCGTAAAGCGCCCGACGAGGCGTCGCCGACCTTCGGTCCGAGCACGCGCCTCGACATCGAGGCCGAGATGGGCTTCGTCGTCGGCGTCCCGTCGGATGCACCGATCACCCCGGATCGGTTCGCGGAGCATGTGTTCGGCGCTGTGATCGTCAACGACTGGTCCGCACGCGACATCCAGGCGTGGGAATACGTTCCGCTGGGGCCGAACCTCGGAAAGAGCTTTGCGACGTCGATCTCGCCGTGGGTCGTGCCGTTGCTCGCGCTCGAAGCGGCTCGTGTCTCGACGCCTGTGCAGGATCCCGAGCCGCTCGAGTATCTGCGCGAAACACAGTCCTGGGCACTCGATATCGATCTGACGGTCACGTGGAACGGATACGACGTCGCGCGTCCGCCGTACCGCGAGATGTACTGGTCCCCCGCCCAGATGCTCGCCCACGAAACCGTCAACGGCGCCACCTCACGCACGGGTGATCTGTTCGCGTCGGGCACCATCTCCGGTCCGGAGAAGCACCAACGCGGGGCATTCATCGAACTGACCTGGGGCGGAAGGGAACCGGTCTCACTCGGCGACGAGACCCGTACGTTCCTCGAGGACGGCGACGACGTCGTCATCGCCGCCAGCGCACCCGGACCGAACGGGCCCCGCATCGGCTTCGGTGACGTCCGAGGCCGTATCGTTCCGGCCTAACGCAACAACCGCCCCAACTGTGCCGCCGCGGCGACGACCGCTGCACCGAGGCGCTTCTCGTCGTCGATCTCGAAGACTGATGCGCCGAGGCTTGCCAACGCGTCCCCGCGGCGGCCCGGAATCACCGCTGACACACCACCTACCGACGGAATGACCTCACCCTGGGTGACCGCGTAGCCAACGGCGCGGGCCCGGGTCACTTCCTCGCGCTCGCCTTCCACGGCCGGCAACGATGCCAACATCGCCAAACCTGCCGAGCCTCGGTCGATCGGGTCCACCTGGCCGCCCTTGAACGCGACGTGCACCTTCGCTCCGCGCGGCTCGACGACCATCAATGCCCGTACCTCGCTACTGTTTTCGCGCACGACGAGGTGCACCGTCGCGCCGAGCTGATCGGCGAGTTCTTCGAGCACCGGGCGCGCCACGGTCCGCAAATCCTGCTCGACGGGTTCGGCGAGCGCGACGAGACCGGCGCCCAACGTGATTCGCTTGAAGTCGTCGCGCCGACACAGATGGTGCGCTTCCAACGTCCGCACGAGTCGATGAGCGACCGTGCGATGCACCCCGATGCCGTCGGCGATCTCCGTGATCGAGAGACCGTTCGGTCGCTCGGCCAGCAATTCCAGAACGACGAGGCCGTGATGCAGCGTCTTGGACATGCCCGAGTCGAGCTGAACAGCCTCTCGACCTGGCTGAACGTGAGTCATGAGTCGCCCCTATTGACGTGTGTGAGGTGGACCACCTACAGTTCGATAGTATCGCACGCTGCGTGCGATTATAGCACACATCTCGGGACGTCGCAAGCCCTCCCCGACGGGACCGCACGACCGACCCGATCGAGACATCTGTTGCACGAGGAGAGAATTCATGACAGGCACCAATCCCGGACGCGTCGTCGACCGCACGATGACCGCGGTCTACCCCGAACTCGCGGGCAAGGTCGCCGTCGTCACCGGCGCGGCGCGCGGAATGGGCTCGGTGTTCGCCAAGGGCCTCGCGGCTCGCGGTGTGAACGTCGTCGGCGCCGACATCAACGACGCGCAGATGAAGGAAACAGCGGAGCAGCTGAACGGCGAGCTGGCCACCGACGCGCTCGTCTCCGAGCCGGGCAAGGTCGTCGGCGCCCGCATCGACGTCACCGTTGCCGAGGACCACGAAGCTCTTGCGCAGACGGCTCTGGCCGAGTTCGGTCGTATCGACTTCTGGATCAACAATGCAGGCATCTTCCCGTTCGCGCTGGCCGCCGACATCACGCCCGAGCAGATCAACGCGACGCTGAGCGTCAACGTCGAAGGAGTGCTGTTCGGCTCCCAGGCCGCGGCCCGCCACATGGGCGAGGGCGGCGCCATCGTCAACATGTCCTCGGTGTCGGCTCTGCGCGTCCGTAAGGGTCGCGGCGCCTACTGCACATCCAAGGCAGCCGTCGCGCATCTGACGGAGTCGCTCGCCGTCGAGTTCGGCGACATCGGCATCCGCGTCAACTCCATCGCGCCGGGCTACATCGACACCGAGATGACGCGGTGGGTCCAGGAAGATCCCGAGGCCCTCGCGAAGGCTCTCGACGCGGTTCCGCTGCACCGCCTCGGTGCCCCGGAGGAAGTCTTCGGACCGCTTCTGTTCCTGCTGTCGGACAGCGCCCGCTACGTGACCGGGCACAGCATCGCCGTCGACGGTGGATCGCGCCATGTCTGATTCGACCGACATCGACTACGACGTCGTCGTCATCGGTGGTGGCGGTGCGGGGCTCGCGGCGGCCGTCACCGCCGCCGAGAACGGCGCGTCCGTGCTGCTGTTCGAGGCGATGAAGGAGCTCGGAGGCTCGACGGCCCTGTCCGCTGGATTGTTCACCGCAGCCGGAACGTCCGTCCAGCGCGAACTCGGCATCGAGGACAGCGCCGAGAAGTTCTTCCAGCACTACATGGATCTGAACCAGTGGATGCTGGCTCCCGGACTGATCCGTACGTTCTGCGAGAACGCGGGCCCGACGCTCGAGTGGCTCATCGAGCTCGGTGTCGAGATCCCGGCGAAGGTGTCCGGCAACGCGCACCAGCCGGGGCTCAGCCAGGCAGGTGTCGAGGACGTCTGGCGTGGGCACGTGCCGAAGGATCAGGGATACGGCCTCGTCCAGGTACTCGACGCCGCGCGACGACGGCACGGGATCGAGGTCGTTCTCGACACCCGGGTTCAGGCCTTGCTCACCGAGAACGGCCGCGTCGTCGGTGTGATCGCCGACGACGTCGAACTTCGAGCGGGTGCCGTGGTCGTCGCATCCGGAGGTTTCGCGCAGGATCCGACGTTCGTCGACAAGCACTACCCGGTTGCGAACAAAGCGGGCGAATCGTTGTTCGTCGTCGCCGCCGACGGCAGCCGCGGCGACCATCTGCGGTTCGCCGACGCGGTCGACGCGTCGATCACCGGGGACGGCTGGGGACTCATGCTCCCGACGGTCTACTTCCAGCGGTACCACCACTGGCAGTCGGGCTTTCCGCCGAAGTCGCGCGTCTACGTCAACGCCGCCGGTCGACGGTTCATGGACGAGGACGCCTCGTATGCGGTCTCCACGGGAATCATCGATCATCAGGGTGGATCGGCGTGGATTGTCTTCGACGAGAACGCCCGCCTAAATTTGCCTGTCGGATATGCCGATTGGGCCGCCGACCGCGTCGCCGAGGAAGCCGAGGCGGGACGGACCCTGCGCGCGGACTCGCTCGACGAGCTGGCCACGTCGATGCAGGTACCCGCACACACCCTGAAGGCCACGGTCGCGCGGTGGAACCAGAACTTGCCGAACGGTGAGGACCCGGATTTCCTTCGCCATCGCACGTTGGCGAACAAGGGCAGTACGACGGATCCGGACCCGATCGATCGAGGGCCCTTCTACGCCGCACGCATCCTTCCCGCCGAATTGGTCTGCACCCATGCCGGCCTCGAAATCGACCGGAACGCAGCCGTTCTCGACACCGACGGTGTTCCGATCCCCGGACTGTTCGCAGCCGGTGAGGCAGGGGCAGGCGTTCTCGGCCTTCGCTACGTCGGTGGCGGCAACGCCGTCGCGAACGCGCTGACGATGGGCCGCATCGCAGGCCGCACTGCAGCGCTCGTGAAGTCCACCGCAGCTGCTCTGGCGATCTGATCCCCGCACTCCCTACCCTTGACCCTTTGAGGAAGCAGTCATGACCACGAACGAGAGCGCCGTGCACCCCGAGCACAGCAACCACGCCGATGGGCCGACCACGGTGAAGCAATCCCCGTTGACGGTGATCCGCGCAGCAGTCGTCGGAACCGTCGTCGAGTACTACGACTTCGGCATCTACGGCTACATGGCCACCACGATCGCCGCACTGTTCTTCGTATCCGAGGATCCGACCGCAGCGTTGCTCGGTACGTTCGCGGCGTTCGCCGTCGCGTTCTTCCTGCGCGTGCCCGGCGGCATCTTCTTCGGACACATCGGCGACAAGTACGGCCGCAAGAACGCCCTGTCCTGGACGATCCTGCTGATGGTCATCGCCACCGCAGGTATCGGCCTGCTTCCCACCTACGTCACACTCGGTGTGTGGGCGACGTCGGTGCTCGTGCTCTGCCGATGCCTGCAGGGCTTCGCGGCGGGTGGTGAGCTCGGCGGCGCGAACGCGTTCGTCTCCGAGTCCGCACCCACCCGTTGGCGTGCCACGCAGACGTCGATGGTCAATACCGGCACCTACCTCGGATCGCTGCTGGCGTCGCTGTGCGCGCTCGGACTGAACACGATCTTCACCGAAGAGCAGGTCCTCTCGTGGGCGTGGCGCATCCCGTTCCTGCTCAGTCTCGTCATCGGTGGCGTCGGCATCTGGATTCGGAGCAGGCTCGACGACACCCCGGAGTTCAAGGAGCTCGAGGACAAGGGCGAGACGAAGAAGCTGCCCATCTCGGAGCTGCTGAGCACGTCCGGCGGAAGCGTCGTGAAGATCATCTTCCTCGGTGCTCTCATCACGGGCGGCTACTACATCGCCTCGGTCTACGCGGCCACGTATCTGAAGACCGAGGGTGGCCAGAGCGCGCAGGCAGCGTTCCTGTCGACGTCGCTGGCTCTGGTGCTCGGTGTCATCACGCTCCCCATCGCCGGGTACATGGCCGACAGGTACGGTCGCAAGCCCGTGCTGTTCGGCGGCAGCCTCGCGTCGATCATCCTCGGCGTTCCGATGTTCATGATGATGGCGGGCGGAAGCCTGTGGCAGGCCGTCGTCGGCCAGTCGGTGTTGTTCATCGCGGTCTCGGTGGTCAACGGCGCGTCGTACGTCACCTACGTCGAGATGTTGAAGACGTCGGTTCGCTACAGCGGTCTCGCTCTGGGCAACAACACCACCAACATGCTGCTCGGTGGTACGGCTCCGTTCATCGCGACGTGGCTGATCTCGCTGACGGGCAACGCCCTCGCCCCGGCCGGCTACTTCGTCTTCTGCGCGCTGCTCACCTTCGTCGCGGTCTTCTTCGTGACCGAGACCAGGGGCACCGAGCTGAAGACGGGATAGCGCCATGAACTTCGACGGCAGATCCATCGTCGTCACCGGTGCCGGCAGCGGTATGGGACGAGTCGAATCGTCGATGCTGGCCGCTCGTGGCGCCAAGGTGTGGGTCACCGACATCGCTGTCGAACCCGGGCTGTCCGTCGTCGACGAGATCGTCTCGGGCGGCGGACAGGCGGAGTTCTTCCAGCTCGACGTCACCGAACCCGCGTCGTGGACCGAACTCGCCTCCCGTATCGCCTCAGCCGACGACGATCTGCACGGCCTCGTCAACAACGCGGGCGTCAGCCACCGGTTCGGGATCGAGGACACCACGATCGAGGACTGGCGACGGGTCATGGACATCAACCTGTCCAGCGTCTTCTACGGCATGAAAGCTTGTGCGCCGCTTCTGAAGAGGGGCGACGGCGGCTCGATCGTCAACGTCTCGTCGATCGCGGGCATGGTCGGCTACTTCGCGGCCGGATACGGCGCCAGCAAGTGGGGTGTCCGCGGGCTGTCCAAGGTAGGCGCGCTCGAGTTCGCCGAACACGGGGTGCGCGTCAATTCCATTCACCCGGGACTCGTCGACACTCCCCTGCTGCATTCGGGGTCGTCCGATTTCGTCGACACGAGCCTGAAGTCGGTGCCCGCCGGACGCGTCGCCGACGCGTCGGAAATCGCCGAGTCGGTTGCGTTCCTACTGTCCGACGCGTCCCGCTACATCACCGGAACAGAGATGGTCGTCGACGGCGGCCTGACCTCCGGCGGTATCTATCACCGCATCACCAGCGAGCTCTGACCCACCGGTCCGGCTCCTCACCCGTTCCGCATGACTTCCGGCGTTTACCTCTCTCGTAGCCGTATCCCCGCTCGACAATGTCGGGCAAGAAGGACCACGAGACGATGGGTGGCGACATGGACGTCGAGGTACTGGTGGCAGGAGCCGGGCCGATCGGCCTCACGGCCGCGATCGAGCTGCGCAGACGGGGCATAGGGTGCCGTGTGATCGACCCGCTGACGGAACCGCCGCAGTACGCGAAAGCCGTTGGCATTCAGCCTCGTACGCTCGAAGTGTTCGAGAACATCGGTGTGTTGCACGCCGTTCTCGACGCGGCCATCATGATGCGCGGGCAGATCATGTTCCAGAACGGCTCCGAGGTCGGACGCATCGAGCTTTCGTTGCCCGCGGACGTCCCCTACGGCTTCGCGATGCTCCCTCAGTACGAGACCGAGCGCATCCTGCGCGAACGGTTGGCCGAACTCGGCGGGACCGTCGAACGCGGAGTTGCTCTCGCGGGTTTCACGCAGGACGACGATGCCGTCACCGCGACGCTCAGCGACGGAACGTCCCAGCGCGTGCAGTATCTGATCGGCGGCGACGGCGCACACAGTGTCGTGCGCAAACAACTCGGCCTGACCTTCGAGGGCGACGCATTCGCCGAGGGCTACATGCTCGGCGACGTCGAGGTGGACTGGTCGTTGCCTTCCGGCTACGGCATTCGCATCTCGCACACCGCCGACGACGGATCCCAGGACGGCATCCTCGTCGCGATTCCGCTTCCGGGTCGACGCCGCTACCGCATGTCGATGCTCGTGCCTCCGGAACTCTCGGCACCCGACGCGGGAGCCGACGGCATTGCACACGGCTTCGCGGGCGGCGCCACACCCGAGCTACGACACATCCAAGCCGTCCTCGACCAGCTGTCCCCCGAACCGACCACCGCGTCGAACCTGCGCTGGTCGTCGGTGTTCCGCATCAGCCACCGCATCGTCGACGCCTACGGTCGTGGTCGAGTGTTCGTCGCAGGGGATGCCGCACACATCCATCCACCGACCGGCGCACAGGGTATGAACACCGGAATCCAGGATGCCCAGAACATCGCGTGGAAGGTCGCGCTGGCCGTCCGCGGCGTCGCGGCTCCAGGACTGACCGACACCTACGACGCCGAACGCCGGCCCGTCGGCGAAGAAGTGGTCGGTCGGACGGTACGTAGCGCGCGCGAGGGAATCGGGGCCGGTGAGACGTCGGTCGAGACGGCCATGCGCAGGCAGGCTCAATTGCTGATCTCCTACGCCGACAGCCCCCTGATCTCCGGGGCCGACGCGTCGGCGACGACGGTGCAGCCCGGCGAGCGTGCGCCCGACGCCCGCGGTCTCACCCGCGACATGGTGGCCTATCCCGTTCGGCTGTTCGAACTGTTCGGCGGGGTGAATCACACCCTGCTGCTCTATGCCGACGGGTCACCGGACGAGATGGAGGATCTCGCCGACGCCGCGACAGCCGCCGCGCACGGCTTGGTGGACGTCTATCTGCTGTCGTCGAGGCCGGTCGAGTCAGTGCTGACCGTCGTCGTCGACTCCGAGGGCGAATTCGCCAAGGCGTACGGCATCGACGGCCCGTCGGCCCTGGTCATTCGGCCGGACGGCTACCTCGGCCATCGTGAATCGCCTGCCACTGTCGAGGGTGTGGTCGCGCATCTGAAGAAGACGTTCGCCTGACGGGCGGCTGCGCCGCACGTGCGCGCGAATGTACAGCCGGCTGTACATTCGCACGCACGATGACTTTCAGGGTCGACGACGGTCGACTTCTCCGACCGTATTTCGACTTCGATCGGAGAAGCCATGGCTCTCGCACACGTCCTCGCAGTCGTGCCCGTCGCGGACCTCGACAAGGCGAATGCTTTCTACGAAGCGTTCTTCTCTCGACCTGCGGACAACAACCCGATGCCTACCCTCGTCGAGTGGCAGGTCATCGAGGGCGCCTGGGTGCAGGTGACCGTCGATCCCGAGCGTGCCGGCTCGTCGATGCTGAACTTCGCCGTCGACGATCTCGAGAAGCACATCGAGGAACTCGCGACGCGTGGAATCGTCGCTGCAGACATCGTCGACGCGAGCAAGGGCGTGCGACTGTCGGCGATCGAGGACCCCGACGGCAACGCCATCACCCTCATCGGCGGATTCCGTGTAAATTATTGAATCGTTGATTTTTACTGTCGCGCAACATCATTCGACCTTTCTTGTCGGTAGCTTCCGCTACCTTCCCGCGCATGACTACACAGCGGGACTACGACGAGCACGATTACGAGCACTACGACCGCGTCCGGCGCGCGGCAACTGGAATCGCGATGGCCGCCACGTCGATCGACGAGGCATTCAGCGACATCGGTCAGGCCATGTTTCGGTTCGATCCCGACCGGGTGAGCGAGACGGCCGCGAACCTGATCCGCGATTTCACGACACATGTCAGCGAGATCATCGTGCATTTCGCGGACTTGCACGACGAGTGGCATTCGAAACCCGACGGCGAATTCGACATGTTCGAGATCCGGGAAATCGGACCAAAACCGTGGTCGGCGGAATCGATCTCGCGTCCAGATTTTCCGACGACCGATCACTGGCAGAAAATTCCCAGAGACGGTGTCCGCAAGAAGTCATTCGTTCTGTATGCCAACACCTACCACTGCATCGACCACTTGAACGCATGCTCGAAGACGTTGAACGAGTACGTCAGCCTGGTGGCGCAGTCCTACGATGTGGAGCCTCCCCACACAGTGCTGCAGAGCTTCGCAGAGACGGTCGCGCACCTCGTGCAGGTGGCAGTGGCGACGGCCCTACTCTGGATACAGCGGGTCTTCGACGACAACCGCAAGATTGCGCGCCGACTGACGGGTGGCCCTCCGCCGTTCGTATGGGGCACGCAGACCGTCGCCGACACCTTCGCGATCTCCCGCCGTAGGTGATGCCTTGGCCCGGGCGCTGGAGGCGGCGTTCGGGCCTAGGGGTAACCTCCAGTAAGTGATGCCCCTCCTGACCAGTCGACGCTACGTCGACCTCCGTTTGCAGGCGAGCGCTATCTGTCGGTGACCGATTCGACTCGGCACCTTCTTCTCTGATTCGGGGACTTTTCCTCGTTTTCTCTTTCTCGAAAGGCATGTTCATGTCTGCGCCCAGCGCTACCCGTCCATCTCGCGTGCCCGCATGGGCGAAGTCCTTCGGACCTCAGATCGTCGCCGGCCTCGTGCTCGGTGTGGTCATCGGCCTCATTGCTCGGTCGATGCCCGACGCCGCCGACGGCAACGAGAACTGGCTCGTCGGCACCGTCGCGACCATCGGCTCCAGTTACGTGAAGCTGCTCACGGTCGCCGTCGTACCTCTGGTCTTCACTGCGATCGTCAGCTCCATCGCAAATCTTCGTCAGGTCGCCAACGCTGCCCGGCTGGCCGTGCAGACGCTTCTGTGGTTCGCGATCACCGCGTTCATCGCAGTGATCATCGGCATCGTGATCGGCCTCGTCGCGCAACCCGGTTCACGCACCGGCGTCGAGATGTCGTCGGCCAAGGATCCGAGCAGTGTCGGCTCGTGGTGGTCGTTTCTGACCGGGCTCGTACCGAACAACTTCTTCGCTCTGGGCTCGAAGACGTCCGTGACGACCACGGCTGCCGGTGACGGATTCGCCAGCACCGCAACGTCTTCCCTGAGCTTCAACATCCTTCAGTTGCTCGTCATCGCCGCTGCGATCGGAATTGCCGCACTCAAGATCGGCGAGAAGGCCGAACCGTTCCTGACCTTCAACGCATCGCTTCTCGCGATCGTGCAGAAGGTTCTGTGGTGGATCATCCGCCTCGCACCGATCGGCACCGCTGCGCTGATCGCCAACGCCGTCGCAACCTACGGATGGGACGCGATCGGTTCGCTCGGCGTCTTCACGGTGTCGATCTATGTCGGGCTCGCAATCGTGTTCTTCGTCGTGTACCCGATCATCGTTCGTGCTCACGGCCTTTCGGTTCGTCAGTTCTTCTCCGGCGTATGGCCTGCCACACAGCTCGGGTTCGTCTCGCGCTCGTCGATCGGCACGCTGCCGCTCACCGAACGCGTCACCGAGCGCAACCTGGGCGTGCCCCGTGAGTACGCGTCGTTCGCCGTGCCGCTGGGAGCCACGACGAAGATGGATGGTTGCGCCGCAATCTATCCCGCGATCGCTGCCATCTTCGTCGCTCAGTTCTACGGCGTCGGACTGACGTTCACGGACTACCTGTTGATCATCGTCGTGTCCGTGATCGGTTCCGCCGCAACGGCAGGCACCACCGGCGCCACCGTCATGTTGACCCTGACGTTGTCGACGCTCGGACTTCCGCTCGCCGGTGTCGGACTGCTCCTCGCTGTCGAGCCGATCGTCGACATGGGCCGCACGGCCGTCAACGTCACCGGCCAGGCGCTCGTTCCGGCCATCGTCGCCAAGCGCGAGGGCATCCTCGACCTGGATCGGTACAACGCCCCACGCAACGGCGACCCGTTCGCGGACGACGACGCAACCGCGACGGACGTCGAATTGGCAAGGTAGTCAACTTCTCTCGACGGACATCGATGGGCCGTGGCAGCCGGTAGACGGATGCCACGGCCCATCGATGTGTGACGGGACGAGCGACCCGATTACTCTCGACGTCATGGGATCCAAAGGACCGGCAAGTCGAGGACAGAAGCGCGCAGCCAAGATCAAGGCACGACAACGACGTCAGCAGTCGTCGTCGACGCGCACACCGGCCCTGCCGTCCGCCGTCCTCGACGATTTCGCTGTGTGGCTCGACGAAGGTGAGATGGCGGAACACGCCGATCGAATCGTCTCCCTCGTACGAACCACGCTCAGCCAGATGCTTCGAGCGAACCCCGGGTTCTCCCCCACCGCCTGGACGCCGAACGACGCGCACTTCCTCGTCGACGCCGCCACCCGCATCGAGGATTCCGATCCCGACAACGGCCCCGCAGCGGCATCCAACATGATTCTGACCGTCCTCGAGTTCCTGACCTACCTCGACGAGTCGGACGGGTGGAGCGGGTCGGACGACGACTTCGCGCACGTCATGGAAGACCTCACCGACTTCATCGACAACGATCCCGACATCCTCGCCCCGGAGGACATCGAGCTTCCCGACGTCTCCGAGGACGACGAATCGGCCGCATTGTCCGCTCTCCCGTTGGTTGCAGGCCTCGACGAGATCGTCGACCGAGTCGGGCCCGGGCTGTCGATGATGGACGTTCCCGAGCTCGCAACTGCGCTGAGCGACTCGAACGAGAACACCGAGCTCGTGGACCTCACCGCTCTCGATCGATGGGCCGTGGCGTTCGCATCGGACGTTCTGGCGGTCGACGGTGAGACCGTCGTTCCGGGACCTGCTGTCGACGGATTGCGCTCCCGGTCGCTGGGCACCCTCCGCGACCTGCTCACCCACCACATCCGCCACCAGCTGACGTCGAGCGAGGACGACGTTTCGATGGGTCTCGCCAACACGTTCGCCGTGCAGACGTTGCTGGCTGCGATGACCGACGACCTCCCTCTCGACAACGCCGACGAGGACTACGAGGGGTTGGAGGACGAGGATCTCCGCACCGCGCAGCTGATCGACTACCGGGTGCGTTCGCTGCAGGAGCAGAAAGTCCTCGCTCGAGAGGACGATTCGCTCGAGGTCCCGAAGGCCCTCCGGCGTGCAGTTCTCGCAGGCGTCGAACTCGCCGAGCCGTTCGGGGAGGACGACCTTTCGAAAGAGTTCTGATCGGTCTGTAACGAGACGGGCGCGTCGACCGACATGGTGCTCGGAATTCGGCGATGTCAGTCGTGAAGCAGCCCGCGGCCGCCGGATTCCTGCTCGGAGCCCCTCGGTCAGGTCTGTCGATCCGCGGTGCTCGTGCGCCGTATCCACAGCCCGATTCTCGAGGACTCCGTCATGACCGATCCATTTTCCCAGCCCTATGTCTTTCCCGGTGCCGAGCGCCCGAAGACTCCACGACCACGTTTCGGCAAGATCATCGGATGGGTCGCGCTCGTGCTCGGCGTCCTGTTCGTGCTGACCTCTCTGGTCGATTTCTCCCTCGCCGGCCTCGTCGTCGGACTGTGTGCGGCAGCTGCAGGCGGCCTGTACTTGTTCGTCGCGCCCTCGCGCGGCCGACTGATCTGGGCGACGCCGGCCGTCGCTCTCCTTCCGGCGTTGGTGGCACTCGGTATCACCGCTCCGACGCCGGAGCCGGAGGAAGCTCCCGCCGCCGCAGCGTTCGCAGCACCCGCGATCGCCGACGTCGCGACGACGACGGCACGTCCGACGACGACAGCCCCCACCACGACAACGATTGCTCCCACGACGACCACGGTTGTCCCGACGACCGTCGCGCCGGCACCGGAGACCGTGACCGTCTATGCACCTCCCCCGAAGACGACCGAGGCGTACGTCCCTGCGCCCGCTCCCGCGCCGGTCTACGTGGCCGAGTCGGAACCGGAGCCCGTCTACGTCCCGCCTGCGCCGGTGGTCGCCGAGGCGCCGTCGAACGTCTACTACGCCAACTGCTCGGCGGTCCGCGCCGCAGGCGCCGCGCCGATCTACCGGGGTGAGGCTGGCTACAGCTCCAAGCTCGACCGCGACGGCGACGGCGTGGCCTGCGAGAACTGAATGCGCCTGCGGCACCCGTGCGCGAAAGTTGTCCCCTGCACCGACTTTCCGCGCACGGGTGGCGCAGCCGCCGTTTCTGTCGGACCCCGTCGCTACTGTCTTTGTCGACGGGCGGATCCAGTCGCCCATCGACGGGAGGGCACCCACATGAACGACCGACTTCAAAGTTCCATAGACGACGCGTGGGCCTCGTACACCGACGAATTGTCTGCGTTCGTCGTCGGCATGCGCTCGCGCGAGGGCTTGGACATCACCGCGGAGTCGGGACTCGACCGCGGTGACGGCGATTCACCGTGGGTGCGTGTGCAGTGCATGGTCGACGGCATTCGGGAGTCAGCCGCAGTTCTCGCGGGTCACCTGTACGACGGCGTCGACCCCGCTATCGGAAACGACGATCGTATCGTCGAACTGGGGTGGGCGACTCCGGGCGAGCGAAGCACGTACGGCACGTTGATCAGCAGGACCATGAGTCGACGCACCGACGAGGCCGCGGAACTCGCGCACCTGATCGTGCGACTGTTCCGAGAGGTCTGGTCGGTGCCCCACCCTGCGTTTCTGTCCGCCGACGCGGTCACGCGCGACGACCGCCAATTCCGCACCGCGACCGATCGACGACTGCCGGACACCACGGCGGTCCATCCGTTGGACATCGATCATCTTCGAGCACTGATTCTCGACAGCGTCACGAGCGCACCCGGAATCGCGGTCGCCAGAGAAGACAACGGCGACATCCGCGTCGACGGTTTCGCGATGCCCGTCCACGTGTGCTTCGGCCCGGACGCGAATTCCGTTCGGCTACACGCCCCTTTGGTCAGCGGTGTCGTCATGTCGACCGCGCTGTCTCGTCGGTTGTCCTGGCTCAACACCCGGTGGCGTCACATCACGTTCGTCGTGGCGGGCGACCAGTTGTTCGCCGACACCGCGATCGTGACCAACTCCTACGTGCCCCGTCACCTCACGTCGATGCTCTATCACCTCGGCATGTTCGTCGACTCGATCGACGCCGCATTCGCAGCAGAGCTGGGCGGTTCCGTCTACGACCCCACGCATCGCCACCCCGAGCCGGAACCACACGTGACGTGGTCCGACGACAGTGGCACACTCGGAACCTTGCGCGCCGCATGCGAATTGACGCGCGGACCGGTCGACGCCGCCACAGTCGAAGCCATGTGCCGCAAGCAGGACATCGGCGAGCTCACGGAGCGGGCCGAGTTCTCCGCTCAACGGTTCCGTGACCACGCCCACCGACTCGGCGACGAGCGTCGAATCCGCGCGGCCGTCATGTGCGACGCCTTCGCCGTCAGCTGGACGTACGTCGCGGAGAGTCTCAGGCGCGCGTTCCATCGGGCACCGACTCCACCGAAGACGCAACAGATCTCGTTGTTCGACCAACTCGAGGAACCAGCTCTGTTCGATCTCTGAGTCCGATAGCTCATGGGTGCGCTAAGCTCGGCCGAGTGGAGACACCGCAGACCGCAGGCAGGTCGCTGACCGATTACCCCAGGCCGTCCGTGGCCGTCGACGTCGCAGTACTGACGGTGCACGACGGCGTTCTGAAGGTTGTCGTCGTACCGTCTCCGCGCGGCGACGCGCTCCCCGGAACGTTCTTGCACCCCGGGGAACGGCTCGCCGACGCGGCCGACCGAGCCTTGCGCACCAAGGCCGGGCTCGGTGGTCTGGAATTTCATCAGATCGGAATGTTCGATGCGCCCGACCGTGACGAGCGCGGATGGGTGCTGTCGATGGCACACGGAGCCACGATCGCGGTCGACGCACTGACGAGTTCCATCGGCCTCGTCGACATCGAGCACGGTTCTGCGACAAAGCCTTTGGCGTTCGACCACGGAGAGATGGTGACGTTGTCGGTGAACGACCTTCGCCGTCGGTACGCGTCGAGAATAGATCCCGGCCGCCTACTCGGAGATACGTTCACGTTGCTCGAGCTTCGACGGCTGTACGAGATCGTGTTCGACACCGAAATCCCCAAGGACACTTTCCGCCGTCATGTCACGAGCGCTCTGGAAGGAACGGGGACCACGTCCATCGCAGGCGGCGGTCGCCCGGCCGAGCTGTATCGGAGGAGAGCGGCAGCGGTGCTACCGGAGTCGGCGTCCGTACTCTTCCGACATCAGGTCGGCAACTAGCTCAGAAGCCGAGCCGTCAGTGTCGCGATCCGTTCGGTGAACGCGACCAGAGTTATTATCTCCACGTTCGTGGACGCGCTCGTGACAGCCGCTACCTGTTGCGTCACCGCGTCGTCGACGGGCCAGCCGTAGGATCCGCCCGAAATCAGCGGGAATGCAATGGTTCTCGCGCCGACCGAGTCGGCAGCAGCCAGACTCCGCAGATACGCCGATCGGAGGATCGCAGAACGATCCTCGTGAGCGGAATAGCGCGGTCCCACCGTGTGGATCACCCACTTCGCGGGCAGTCGTCCCGCTGTCGTGACGACGGCGGCCCCCGCTGCGAGACCGTTCGGGAGGCTCGTGTTCCGCAGCGTCCTACATTCGGCGAGGATCACGGGGCCGCCGGCGCGGTGGATGGCGCCGTCGACTCCCCCGCCGCCGAGCAGAGTGGAGTTGGCAGCGTTGACGATCGCGTCGACGCGCATGGTGGTGATGTCGCCGCGAACGACGTCGATGACGGTCATGCCCGTCCTCCCGTGATGTCGGCAGCGAGAGCGACGAGGTCCTCGCCGGTCAGGCTGGGGTACCCGTGCAGCATCGAGCGCCACTTCGTCGGCACGGCGGACGCTCCCCACCGAGCGCCGAGCAGTCCACCCGCGATGGCTGCAGTGGTGTCGGTGTCACCGCCCGCCAGGACGCACGATTCGAGGGCGCGCACGAGATGTTCGGGGCCGTCCGACTCGGCGCGCGTGATGGCACTCCATGCTGTCTGCAGCGCATGCACGACCCAGCCGTTCTGCGCGAAGTCCGACGGGTCGCCGGCCTCCGCCTCGTCGAGCAACGCCCTCCACGTGTCCGCTGCGTTGCCTGCCGTGTCCAACCACAGCCTGGGGCCGTCGAAGTTTCCGTGCAGAACAGCGTGCCGAATTGCGTAAGACCACAGCGCACAGGCCTCACCGGCCTGCGGATCCGAATGCGTGAGCGCACTGACCGCCTGAGCGGCCGCGACGCACCGGTCGGCGTCGTCCAGGAACGCCAGCGCGACGGGCGCGGTGCGCATCAGCGAACCGTTCCCACCGGTCCGGCCGGTCAGTGCCGCGGCCCGTGCAGTCATCTCGGCCGCCGTGCTGCTGCGATGACCGAGGACCTTCCGTGTCTGGGTTCCGACGTCGACCGGGTCGGTGTCGTACCACGCTACGAAGTTCGCAACGATCGCGTCGAGACCTCTCACGGACGAGACGTCCTCGTCCCGGGCCGCGAGCGCTACCGCCGCGGCCATCGACGTGTCGTCGGTCCACTCACCGGGTGCCCAATCGAACGTTCCACCGCCGATCATGTCGACGGCCATGCCGGGCGCTGGGTACGTGAATTCGTACCCTGCTCCGAGCGCGTCGCCGGCCGCCGTCCCCAGGAGTACACCTGCCGCGCGGTCGTTCTGCTCCATGGTCAGCGCCATACCGATCTCCTTAGCTCGTTTCTGCGCTTAACTTAGCGCATATTTGCTCGAAGCGTCAACCGGCCTGCGATTTCGCCCGAACTTCGAGATTCGAGCACCTCCGCATCCCCGATTCGCGAAAAATATTTCTCTGTTACCCCTGGTCACACACATGGCGCGAAATCCATCTCCGATCCGGCTTCCGTTTGCTGATACTTCGAGTTACATTAAGTACAAGTTCGCACCACACAGGAGGAAGCGATGACACTGACGTCAGAAGACGGCACGATCTCTATCGATCCCGACGCGGAGACCGAGAAGTACAACGAGACTCTGCGCCTTCTGTCCGAGGGATCGGTGCACAAGCACTTCGACCCTTACGTCGACATCGACTGGGAATCCCCCAAGTTCTCCGTCCCGGAGAACGATCGCCGGTGGATCCTGCCCACCAAGACCGACCCGATCGGTAGCCACCCGTGGTACCAGGCCCTGCCGGAAGACCAGCAGATCAAGATCGGCATGTGGCGCCAGGCCAATGTCGCGAAGGTCGGGCTGCAGTTCGAGAACATCCTCATCCGAGGGATGATGCAGTACGTCTTCTCGCTGCCCAACGGATCCGCAGAGGCGCGCTACTGCACTCACGAGTCCATCGAAGAGTGCAACCACACCTTGATGTTCCAGGAGATGGTCAATCGCGTCGATCGCGATGCGCCCGGCATGAGTCGTCCGATGAAGATGTTGTCGCCGATCATTCCGCTGTTCGCGTCGATCGCACCGGAACTCTTCTTCGTCGGCGTCCTCGCGGGCGAGGAGCCCATCGACCACATTCAGAAGTCCGTTCTGCGTTCGGGTGAGGAAATCCACCCGATCATGGAAAGCGTCATGGCCATTCACGTGGCAGAGGAAGCACGACACATCTCGTTCGCGCACCAGCTTCTCCGTCGTCGGGTTCCCAAGATGTCGAAGGTCGGCCGGTTCTTCCTGTCGCTCGCCTTCCCGATCGTGATGCGCGTGCTGTGCGACGCGATCGTGATTCCGCCGAAGCGGTTCTGGAAGAAGTTCGCGATTCCTCAGTACGTGAAGAAGGACCTCTTCTGGGAATCCGAAGAGGCGCAGCACACGCTGCAGGACTACTTCGGCGACGTCCGCATGTTGGCCACCGAGACCGGCATGATGAGCCGCCCCGCGAAGCTGATGTGGAAGGCGTGTGGCATCGACGGCAAGGCCTCGCGTTACCGTAGCGAGCCGGACCGCAGCTCCAACCAGTTCGCCGCCTGATCCCCCGTCACTCCAGCGCCAGTTATCTCCACAGCAGCGCCTGCCGTCAGGAATCACCATGCCCCACGTTGTCACTCAATCGTGTTGCAGCGACGCATCGTGCGTCTACGCATGCCCCGTCAACTGCATCCATCCGACACCGGACGAGCCCGATTTCCTGACGGCAGAGATGCTGCACATCGACCCCACGTCGTGCGTCGATTGCGGCGCCTGCGTGTCGGCGTGCCCGGTCGACGCGATCGTTCCGAAGTCCAAGTTGACCGACGAGCAGCTGCCGTTCCTGACGATCAACTCGGACTTCTACAAGCAGGAACGTCCCACGCGACCTCTCCTCGCGCCGGTGTCTCCGGCACCGGCCGTCGCCAGGGACAGGCAACCGCTCCGAGTCGCGATCGTCGGGTCCGGTCCGTCCGCGATGTACGCCGCCGACGAACTGCTCACACAGCCTGGCGTGAAGGTCGACGTCTACGATCGACTTCCGCAGCCGCACGGTTTGGCGCGTCTGGGTGTTGCGCCCGACCACGAGAAGACCCGCCAGGTCTCGCGTTTGTTCGACAAGATCTCGGCGCAACCGGGCTTCGAATTCCACTTGGGCGTCGAGATCGGCAAGGACATCTCACACGAGCAACTGCTCGAATCGCACCACGCCGTCGTCTACGCGGTCGGCGCCTCCCGTGATCGCGAGTTGACCGTGCCCGGTGCCGATCTGCCCGGCCGTTCGTCCGCCACCGACTTCGTCGCCTGGTACAACGGCCATCCCGACCACGCGCATCGTCGCTACGATCTGTCGCACAAGCGGGCAGTCATCATCGGCAACGGCAACGTGGCGCTCGACGTCGCACGCATTCTGACGATCGATCCCGAGCGCCTCGTCGGCACCAACGTGCCCAGCCATGTGGTGAAAGCGCTGCGCGAGTCGAACATCGAAGAAGTACTCGTCGTGGGACGACGCGGCGTCGCGCAGTCGGCGTTCACCGTTCCCGAGTTCGCCGGCCTGCTCAGCACATCCGGCATCGACGTCTCGATCCACAAGGACGAGATGATGCTCGACGCGACCACCACGAAACTCGCCGAGACCAACGACCTTCCCCACGCCGTCTCCCAGAAGCTGCAGCTTCTCCGACGGGTCGACGACGTCACCGGCAGCGACAACAAGCGCATCGTGCTCCGGTACCTGTTGTCGCCGACGCGCATCCTCGGCGACTCGGCCGTCGCCGGCGTCGAATTCGACCGCATGACCCTCGACACCGACGAGAACGGGGCTGTACTCAGCATCGCGACCGGCGAGAAGGAGACTGTCGACGCGGGGCTCGTTCTCACCTCCATCGGCTACCGCGGTGTCGCTCTGCCCGGGGTGCCGTTCGACGATCGTCGGGGCATCATCCCCAACGACGGAGGCCGTGTGCTCGAGTCTGCTGACGGCACAACAGTTCCTGGCTCGTATGTGACCGGGTGGATCAAACGCGGCCCGTCCGGCTTCATCGGAACCAACAAGTCGTGCGCCCAGGAAACGGTGCGGCATCTCGTGGACGACTTCAACGACGGCACGCTCGGTGACATCGACGTCGCGCCCGAAGTTCGGCGCTGGCGTCGGGCACGCCGAGTCTGAGACAAACGGAAAGAAGGCCCCGCACATACCGTGTGCGGGGCCTTCGTCGTTCCGAGGTCAGTCGGGGATCATGTCGAAGGTGTCCGGGTTGGGCCCGGTACGCCCTTCTTCACCGCGATCGAGGGCAGTGATGTCCGCGATGTCGGAATCGCTCAGCTCGAAGTCGAAGATGTCGAAGTTCGCCTTCACCCGGTCCGGTGTCACCGACTTGGGGAAGATGATGTCGCCGCGCTGCAGATGCCACCGCAGAACGACCTGAGCCGTCGACTTTCCTACGGCCTGAGCGATCTTCTCGATCGTCGGGTCGTCGAGCACCTTGCCCTGGGCGATGGGCGACCATGCTTCGACCGCAATCGCGTTGTTGCGGCTGTGGCTGCGTGCGTCTTCGTTCACGAAGTACGGGTGCACTTCGATCTGGTTCACCGCAGGCACCGTCTCGGTCTCCTGTGCAAGGCGTTCCAGATGGGCCGGCTGGAAGTTCGAGACACCGATAGACCGTGCACGTCCGTCCTTCGCGAATTCCTCCAGCGTCTTCCAGGTGGACACGAAGTCGCCGTCGTAACGAGTGGGCAGAGGCCAATGGATGAGGAACAGATCCACGTAGTCGGTTCCGAGGTCGTTCAGAGTCCGATCGAATGCTCGACGCGCGTCGTCGGGTTCGTGAAAACCGTTGTTCAGCTTGCTCGTGACGAAGACGTCCGAACGGTCGATTCCCGCGTCGCGGATACCCTGCCCGACTTCCTTCTCGTTGCCGTACATCTCGGCGGTGTCGATATGTCGATAGCCGACCTCGAGGGCGGTCTTGACTGCTTCGGCGGTCTTCTCGGGTTCGATCTGGAACACACCGAAGCCGAGCTGCGGGATGGTTCGACCGTTGTTCAAAGTGATGCTGGGTACGACACTCACGTGATTCGTCATCTCCGTTCGATATTCGATTACTCGCCGTCGTGTACCCGCGACGCGCAGATCTACACGCTGCGGGTGCGCCGGGAATCTCGAACCTGTCGGACCCACTTGGTACAAATCCATCGACACCGACACCGACACCAGGCCCCTCACTGGATGTCCTCGAACACTCCGACGAGGGGAACCATGAACGTTCACGCACTGCATCGGACCGTCGACGCCGAGACCCTGATGAATTCGGGCATCGTGCTCGCCGCCGATCCGCTCACGTCACGCGACGCCTTGGCCAGGTTCGTCGACCATGTCATCGACTTCGAAACACGAACGGCGACAACGTTGGACGACCGATGCGTCGCGTACGCCGACTCGATCCTGGCAAGCACGTTTGAACGAGGTTGGCAGCCGGCCGAACTCGTCCACGTCATCGCCCGAAAACTCGACAAACCGGACTTCTCGATGATCAAGGCACTCCTCGGTGCCCATGCGCGAGCCACCACAGCGCTCTCCACGGCTCCGCCCGACTGGCGAGAGCAACTGAGAGACATCGGAATCGACCCGAGTACCGACCTCGCCCACTACCGACGAACATCACGAGTGACCCCGAGGATGTACTGGGACAGTCTCTTCCGCCTGCTCGCTCAATTTCGGCTGCTGCCTTCTCTTACTCCCCTCTCACCCCCGCCCTCACGATGGCATGCGCACTCCACGACGACGCGCACACGCGCAGACACGAAGGTTCTCAACAAGATTCGGGGGCTGCTGGCGAAGGCGGAATCGTCCTCGTTCACAGAGGAGGCAGAGACGTTCTCCGCCAAGGCGCAGGAACTGATGACGCGGTACGCGATCGACAGCGCTGTTCTCGATTCCGCCCAGGGGTCCGCACCCACCGACTTGGTCGTGACGCGCCGAATTCTCGTCGACAACCCGTACGCGGATGCCAAGATGCATCTGATGTCCAGCGTCGCCGCGTCGAACGGCGCGAGGACTGTCTGGTACAAGAAGCTCGGCCTCGTCGGCATCACGGGGATGCCTGTCGATCTCGACCTGTGCGAACTGCTGTACACCTCTTTGCTGGTGCAGTCCGCGCGGGCGTTGGCCGATGCAGGTATCGATTCTCGTACACGCTCCCGCGGGTTTCGACGGGCGTTCCTTCTCGGCTACTCGTGGCGGGTCCGCGAACGCCTCGCTGAAGCACGTGATCGGGCAGACCGAGCGGCCGGCGAGCAGTATGGGTCGTCATTGGTACCGATCCTCGCCGCGCGAGACGAAGCCGTCACGTCGGTATTCGAAGAACTGTTTCCGGACCTGAGCTCCGTCAAGATCACGGTGTCGGACAGATCGGGTGTCCACGAAGGTCGACGGGCAGCCGAGCATGCGGACCTCACCGGAGGGCGAGAACGCATCGAAGACTGACGAACTGTCAGTCAGCCCGTGCGCTCGCTCGACCCGGGTGATATGCACGAAGCATGAAGACGTGGCGAGCGGCAGTGGCCGTGACAGCAGTATCGATCGCGGTATCGGCTGCCGGTTGCTCGACGGATGGAACGGCTATCGCGTCGGACGAAGCAGCACCGACAACCGCACAGGTCACTACGACCCGCGCCGCCACGACCACAGCCGAGCCCACCTCAACCGCTCCCCTACCTGCCCCGTACTCGTTCACGACCGCCCGCGTCTCGGGGTCGACCGATCGCGTCGACTACGACGTGAACATCCCACAACTCACGGGAGGCGATGACGCCGTCGTCTCCGAATTCAACGAGTCGATGCGCGCCGCACTGCAGGATCAGGTCGACAGGTTCGAGCCGTCGAGTTTCACACTGTCCGATGCCCGCCCCGGACCCACGTACGTGGGCGACAGCGTCGTCGCGGCCGTGCTCAACACCTCGTGGGATGCCAATCCCCCTGGCGCACATCCGACCGCGATCGTCGCGACGGTCACGGTGAACACCGACGACGCCACTCCCATCACGCTGCAGGACCTCTTCCCCGATCTTCAGGCCGGACTACAGCGGCTGTCGGAGCAGTCCGCGATCCTCCTTCCGGCTACAGCCGCGGGTCCGGATTTCGAACGAACGGGCATCGAACCGACCGTGAGCAATTTCGCCAACTGGGTTCCCTCCGCCGAGGGCATGAACATCAGATTCGGCGACTACCAGGTCGGTCCACACGCCATCGGTCTCGTCGATGTCACCGTCCCGTGGTCCGCACTGTCCGATGTGGCCGATCCGCGGACTCTCGATGCACTTAGCCGATAAGGCTCGCGAGCGCAGGCATAGTGAGGCCGCAGCTTCGAAACGATCGTCTTCACAACTCTAAGCTCTCGAACACAGGCTTAATGATGGACAAGCTGCACCGTGACCCTTAATGGGGCTTCAAGCATGTTCACGCAAGCTCAGGAGTAGCCATGGCCAGCCCAAGGCGCAGCACCAAAACCAGCGACGACCCGCTCGCAGCCGCATTCGTTGCCAGGAGACTGCAGCTCGGTCTGACGCAAAGCGACCTTGCGCTCCTGGCCGGCGTCGGCCGCTCGACTATCCAGTCGATCGAGTCGGGCAAATCCACAGTGCAACTCGATGGTTCCCGCGCTGTCGCAGACGCGTTGGGTTGTGACCTGCGACTCGTCACACGTTCCGGCACGACGGTCCAGGCGCGCCCGTGACCTCCAACGACATGCGTACGGTCGACGAGGCCGACGTCTACAAAACGGACAGACATGCGGGGACCTTGACGCGCACGTCGTCAACGGTATCGCCGGCCTGCTCGTGAAGCGATTCGATCGAACCGGCGACACGCGACTCGCGACTCGCGACTCACACAAGAGGATGCGTGTCAGCTGTCCGGCGTCTACCCAGCCGCCAAGTATCGACTGGAGACCGAGTCCGTCATCCGAACCCTCTCGCGCACAGTCGAACTGGGTGGAGGCTCTGCGCGCCTGGCCACACTCCAACTGTTGCGCCTGACGACGTACTCGTACCTCATCGGCAATGGCGACCTTCACGGCAAGAACTACTCGGTCCAGCTGAACCCGTCCGGACAGTGGTCGGTGACACCGGGATACGACCTGTTGTTCACTCAGCCGTAGGCGGGATGGAAAGACCCGATGGCGTTGAACCTCTACGGCCGAGCCAATCGATGGACACGCGACCACGTCGTCGCGTCCGCACACACCCTCGGTGTTCCGGAGCGCGCCACCGCCCGCATGCTGGACGAGGTCGTCGATGGTGTCCGCTCCTCGATGGCAACGCTCGACTCCGTCGGCTTCGACGACCGGTCGACGCGTCGACTCGGAGACTTCGTGGCGTCCCGATGCCGAGAACTGACACGCTGACCCCTTGACCTCGACTGCTTCCGCGCCTAACGTACAACCACATGGTTGTAGATGAGGTTCGAGACGCGGACATCGACCGACTGTTCCAAGCATTCGCCGACTCGACCCGTCGGGACATCGTCTCGAGGGTCATCACCGGCGAACACTCGGTGTCCGGGTTGGCCGCTCACTACTCCATGAGTTTCGCCGCCGTGCAGAAGCACGTGGCGATTCTGGAACGCGCTTCCGTCGTCACGAAGGAGAAGCGCGGACGGGAGCAGATCGTGCGAATTCGTCTGGACAGCATCAGGAAAGCACGAAGCCTGCTCGACGAGTACGAACTGATCTGGCGACAACGCGTCGACCGGATCTCCGACATTCTCGACGAAGACGAGGAAGAGGGAGACACACCATGACCGTCATCAGCACAGACAAGAGCGTTCAGGACCTGAACTTCACGATCGTTGCCGAGTTCGACGCGACAGTCGAACGTGTGTGGCGGATCTGGGAAGATCCCCGGAAGCTCGAGCGCTGGTGGGGACCGCCGACGTGGCCCGCAACGTTCGAGCAACTCGACTTCGTCGAGGGCGGCAAAGCGCACTACTACATGACCGGACCGGACGGTGACAAAGCCCGAGGGTGGTGGCGCATCACGTCGATCGACGCACCCCGCCGGCTCGCGTTCGACGACGGTTTCGCCGACGACAACTGGGATCCGATCGAGAACCTGGGCGTCACCAAAATGACTGTTGCACTGGAGGAAAGAGATGGTCGCACTCGGATGACGACTGTGTCGACGTTCGAGAACGCGGATCAGATGCAGAAGCTGATCGAGATGGGAATGGACGAAGGCATGGGCCTGGCGATGGGCCAGATCGACGCGATCCTCGCCGAATAGGACTCAGGTGTTCGCGCGGTCGAGCCGACCGCGCGAACACTCCGTCAGGACGTTGCCCAGACGCCGAGCTCGTTCCCGCTCGGATCTGTGAAGTGGAATCGCCGCCCACCCGGGAACGGATACGGCCCGTTCACGACGGAACCGCCTGCGGCGGTGACGGCCTCGACGGTCGCGTCGAGGTCGTCCGAATAGAGAAGCACAAGTGGCCCGCCCTGTCCGGGACGCTCGGCCACCTTCGCCAAGCCACCCACTTCACTCCCGCCCGCGCCGACTATGCCCGCATATTCGGGACCGTAGTCGTTGAAGCGCCAGCCGAAGGCGGCGGAGTAGAACGCTTGCGCCGCCGACAGATCGGTGACCGACAACTCGACATAGTTCAAACGGTGATGCTCGTTCTGTGCCATGCGGTTACCCTACTCACGCGGCACAACTACCGGCGAGCGTTCGACATCCGTGACGCGGCCGTTCGTTGCTGCCACGACCCACATCGCCAACGCAACGAGGGCGACGACCTCGGCGACCACCAGTACCCGCTCCACGTAACCGAGCGTGACGACGCGGTACCACGGGGTCGTCGAGGTCATTCCGACGATCAGTGCGTACGCGATCGGCAGCAACGAGGCGACGCCGAGACAGGCGAGCGTGAGCGTCGTACGTGCCCACGTCGTCCAGCGGCCGTCACGCACCCATGGAATTGCGAAGGCGATCACTGCGATCGGGATGGCGACGAACGCGACGGCTGCCGCGACGCGGTGAATCGCACCGCCGAGGCCGAGGGTGGCGTCGTTGCTCCAATCCTGTTTCGGCACAGCAACAATGACGATCAATCCGACGATCCACGCCGTCATGGCCACCGAGGCGACCGAACGAGCTCGCGCCACTCCGTTGCGGACGGCCGCGACCAGGGTGGCAGCAGAACCGAGCGCCAACAACGAGACTCCGGTCGCGAACACCCACTGCTGTGCACCCAGGCCGTACTCACTGATCGTGCGTCGCAGATGCGCCGGGTTGTCGACGGCCGTCACCAGATCGAGTGTCAGGATCACGAGCGACCCCATGAGAACGAATACGACGCCGACGACGTCGAGGCGGGCTATGACGGTTCGTGAATTCTGCGGCGGCACGTCGTCCACTGTGCCCGAACCCTAGTACCGGATTCGGTACCAGTGCTCGACCTCACCCGACAGCCGTTCGAGACGCACTCTGTGTCCGCCCTGACTCGAGAAGAGCCTCACCCCGTCGCCGAGGAGAACCGGCACGGTGAAGACCAGGATCTCGTCGAGCAATCTCTCCTCGATGCACTGCCGTGCGACGTCGGCTCCGAGGACGTTTACGTACTTCTCCCCCGCTGCGTCCGTGGCCGCGTCGATGGCGCTGAGCAGATCGGTCGCGACGGTGACTCCTGCGGGCGGCTCCACCGGCGGACGGTGGGTCAGGAGCACGACGGGACCGTCGTACTGCCCGCCGAACGCCCCCTCGTTCTCGGTACCGCGGTTCGGGTCGTCGCCGCCGAAGGTTGCGTTGCCGCACAGGACCGACCCGACTCGTGCCAGCAGCCGATCCGCCGTTTCGTTCGGCTCACCCATGTACTCGGACAGCCAGGACATGTCGCCGTCCGGACCGGCGATGTAGCCGTCGAGCGACATCGTCGCCGAATACAGAAGCGTGGCCATCCGCCTACTGTCTCACGCCACCCTTGCCGTCGAAGACCAGATGCCGGAGCGCGACGTTCTCGACGAAGAAGCGGTCGTGGCTGACGAGAACGACCGCCCCGGGGAAAGCTGCAAGTGCACGTTCGAGAACTTGCGTGCTGGCCAGGTCGAGGTGGTTGGTCGGCTCGTCGAGCACGATCACGCCTGCGCCGAGCAACAGGCATTGCGCCAGCGCGACACGGGCCTTCTGCCCTCCCGACAGAGTGCCGATCTTGGACTTCAGGTCCAGTTCGGAGAATCCGAGAAGTGTCAGGAAGCGATTGACCTCCTTTTTCGTCGCACTGAACGCGAGACTCCCTGGCATCGCATTGACGGCATGTGTGACCGTGTCGTCCAGATCCAGATCGCCGAGCACCTTGTTGAAATGCACGAATGACGGCGCCTTGGTCTTCCACTTCACCTTGCCGCTGTCCGGTTGCTCGACACCGGTGAGGATGTCGACGAGCGTGGTCTTGCCGCAGCCGTTCGGACCGGTGATCGCGATGCGGTCACCGCGGTGGATCTCGAAGGACACGTCGGAGAACAGAGCGTGCTCACCGAAGCTTTTCGAGATCCCCGTGATCTCTGCCAGATCGTCCGTGACGTGCAGGCCGCCGTAGATCGCGGTGACGACGGTATCGACGGGGCGCGGATTCTTCGCCTTCTTGATGTTCGCGAGTCGACGCTTCAATGCCGCGCTGGGATTCTTCAGCGCTTCCTTGTGGTCGTTGATCGCTTCCTGCTCGTAGGCAAGCAGCTGCTGTTCGCTGCTGAATTCACGTTCGAGGTTCTTGAGTCGAAACTGTTTCTGCACAACGTATTCCGAGTAGGAACCGTCGTACATCTGCAGGTGGTTGTTCTCGATCTCGACGATGTTCGTGACGACCTGCTCGAGAAACTGTCGATCGTGCGAGACGACGAGCAGACCACCTCTGAAGTCGCGCAGCCACCGCTCGAGCCAGGCGATGCCCTCGACGTCGAGGAAGTTGGTCGGCTCGTCGAGCAGTAGCACGTCGGGCGAGTCGAGCAGAATCTTGGCCAGAGCGGCTCGGTTGCGCCAGCCGCCGGACAGTCGGTCGACCGGCAGCTCGCGTCGTTCGGCGTTGAAGCCGAGCATCGACAGGACCGTGTCGATCTGTTGGTGGTAGGTCCAGCCGCCGCTGTTCTCCATCGCGTCGAGCAGCTCGGCTTGACGATCGACGAGCTTGTACATCTGCTTCTCGTCGAGGTCACCGCCGAGGGCGGCTTCGACCTCGGCGAGTTCTGCCTCGATCGCGTGTACGGATTCGAAGAGCGATTCGAGCTCGGTCTGGATGCTGCGGTCACCGTCGAGCTCGGAGAATTGCGAGAAGTAGCCGATACGTGCGCCTTCGGTGGTGTCGACGGTTCCCGAGTCCGGAGCTTCGCGCCCCAACAGCAGGTTCAGCAGCGTCGTTTTACCGGTACCGTTGCGGCCGATGAGTCCGACGCGATCGCCGTCGGCGAGCCGGAAGAACACCTCGCGGAGAACGCCCCTCCCGTCGTATCCCTTGGCGACGTCGTTCATGCGGATCCAACTCAACGAGAACTCCTGGTAGGCGACGGGCGGCTTCGCCGCATGTGCGTGCGAATGTAGGCGGTCTCAAGCGGTCATCGCAACGAGCGTCTTGTCGTATGCCTTCAGAGGAGTATCCCATCCGAGGGTCCTACGGGGACGGTTGTTGAGTAGGTCCTCGACCTCGGCGAGCCGTTCTGGGGAGTG
>NZ_JABUCO010000025.1:0-61534 GCF_019835205.1 Rhodococcus sp. BP-261
TGCACTCCTCAATCGGCTACGTTTCGCCCGTCGACTATGAAAACGAGTACCGTCAGCAATGCTCGATCGCCACCTCCGACCGCGAAGTGGCTTGAACCAGGTCTCCATCAGATCCAGGGCAGTTCAAGTTGCTGCGTGACTGCGATATAGCCGTGCAAACAGACGCGGCTGAAGCGCTCGTAACACGAGGAGGCCGCCGCGGACTCAAAGCTGTACTCCGCGAACTGGGTGAAAGGCTTAATGACCCCGACGCCGACCACATCGCCTACACCCTTCAGGAATTACAAGGGTTGCGAAACACGCCGGTTCTGCAGGATGCCAGGTCGATCGTCGCCGAAGGCGCCGACCAAACGGTGCGTGACGGCCTCGCCGAACTCGAACAACTCTTCGGCCACTACGCCTGACACGAGACTCGGTGACACTCGACCCGAGCATCAACGACGCCAACAACGCGGTAATTTCGGCGTCACACTCCGAGAAATGAGTATCGCGCTACAGGTTTCAGCCACCGAGTCACTGGTGACGCGAGGAGGGCGATCTGGACTGCTGGCGGCGCTGAGTGACCTCGGTGGGCGAATCGACGACCCAGACACTGACAGCATGGCCAACAAGCTCCACGAGTTACAGTGATCCCAGCAAGCCCCGATCCTGCAACAGGCCCGGGGATTCCCTGCAGAAGGAACGACGCCTTCCGTTGAGCTTGGAATTAGCGAAAGCGAGAGGTTGTTCGGCCACTACCTCTGACAGCACCAAGCATAACTCGGCCCCGTCAGGCAAGCCCCAACCGCCTCTTCTCCATGTCCACGATGCTGTTCTCCGCCGGCCCGACACCTCGGTCCCACCCGTCGTCGACGGATGCTCGGTTCTTCTCCTTGGCCTGACTTTTCCGGGCGTATTCGTCGAACAGCGCCGACTTTTGCGCGAGCACTTCTCGCATCCGATCGTCGACCGTGTCTTTGGCGAGCAGCCGATGCACCTGAACTGTTCGCACCTGACCCATACGATGCGTACGGGCGATGGCCTGGACCTCGGTGCTCGGTTTCCATTGCGGCTCAGTCAGAATCACCACTGACGCGGCTTGAATGTTGAGTCCTACTCCCCCGGCCTCGATTTGACTCACAAGCACCGCTCGACCGCGATGAGCGGTGAAGTCGTCGACCATCTTCTGTCGTTGGATCGTCGGCGTCCCACCCGTCAGTGGACCGAAAACCGCGCCGGGAACTTCGCGGCACACGGTATCGAGCACCGACCGGAAGTATGAGAACACGATGACCTTCGCGTCATTCTCCTCGGCCTCTTCGACGATCTCCCGCAGGCGGTCGAGTTTCGCCGACTTCCCCCCTGCGGTCGGATAGGCCGCCTGACGCATCGCCATGAAGTTTCCCGAACCCACGGCCGCCCGGTAGCGGGCGGTGTCGTCGGAGTGCGGTTGCACCCAATCCTCCACCTCGATCAGATCGGGGAGTTCTTTCAGAACGTCGACCTGATTGCGTCGAAGATATGCCGGTGCCACTGCTTTACGGAACGATGTTGCGCCACCCAGCCCGTCGTGAACATGGATCCGCCGTGCGGTATCGGGTTGGACGTACTCGACAAGGCCACGGAACTCGTTGACCCTGTTCTCCATCGGAGTTCCGGTCAGCAGGACCGCACGCGATGCGGAGTCAATCCACCGTCGCGACGCGATCGACCGCTGCGCTGCATGGTTTTTGATGTAGTGCGCTTCGTCCACAATGACGAACTGCGGGCTGACCGTGATGTTCAGGCGCGAAAGCGTGTTGAACGTCGTCACAGCGACGCCGCCGGAACGCGCCCACTCCGTCGCCGCGGAATCGCGGAATGGACCGTGAAGTTCGTGCACACGAAGCGTCGTATGTTTGCGTGTTTCGTTGCCCCAGTTGATCAGTACGCTCGCCGGACATATCACCAGGACGTGCTTGTCGCCCTGCGCAGCGAGGTGCGCTGAAACAGCCAACGCTTGAATCGTCTTGCCCAAGCCCATCTCGTCTCCGAGAACCACTTTCCGGCGGTGAAGAATGTATTGCGCTCCGAAGGCCTGGTAGGCACGCAGATACGAACGCATGTGGGTGCGGTCCAACGCGACTCGTTGAGCCTCACCCGTCAGCTTCTCACCGATGAAGCCATGAGTCGCATCGACGTTCTCGGCAGCAACCGTCGTGAATTGGCTCAGTAACGCGTTGAGTGCTGCCGCGTCGCGCTCGTACTCGTCCCACGAATTACCCTGCGACGCGCCGGCCGTGAACACACCGCTTACGTGCGCGCGCAGTGCCTCCACAGGCTCGGTCTTCGCAATCGCGTTCAGCTGATAGATCGCCCGCTGAGTTTCGAGCTTCGACGCCTTGCTTGTGAAGACCCGCTTGATCCAGCTGGTGGAACGCGACGCCGGCTCACGCCACGGCTCGACCAGCTGCTTGACGGCGTCGATTTCCGTTTGGAGCGTGCCCACTTCCTTCTGGACCCGATCGAGTGCCGTCAGTAGCTTGACCAATTGTGTTTGGCGCGTGGACTTCTGCTGTGGGTTCAAGCGCAGCCGCTCACCAGCCCGCACGCGCTTTCGGTGCGCTGTGGCCGCATCGTAGATCGTCCGAGCGGACTGCGGGCCGATACCCGGAACGGCAGCGATCTCTCCAGGCGACGAGATGGCGAGATCGAGGACCGTCCGTAACCTCGACTTCTCGAGGCCGCCCAGGCGTGTGCCCTTCGGCAGCACCTGCTTCAGGTCTGACACTGCCGACGCACGCAGGACTGCATCGGCCTGGGCGTCGAGAATCGCGTCGACCTCGCCCTTGATCCTGGAACGCAGAACCGCCGGGAAACCTAACGCGGTATCCGCGTCGGCGAACAGGGCGTCGAACAGCTCGACGGGCTTGTCCGACGGAGTCTCGCTCATGGCGCTGGGACGCTCAAGACACCACGAAGTGCGACAGGATCGCCTGTACTTCGTAGATGTCGACCTGCTTGGTGAACTGCTTCTGAATCGGCACGGCGTTGCCCGATATCCAGATCTTCAACTCGGCGTCGAGGTCGAACGTTCCGGCAGTCTCGACAGCGAAGTGCGTGATCGAACGGTACAGAACGCTGTGGTACTCGACCTTCTTACCAGTGAGCCCCTGCTTGTCGATCATCAACAGACGCCGGTTGGTGAACAGAAACGCATCCCTGACCAACTGGTACGCCGCGTGAATCTGTTCCCCGTTGCCGAGGAGTCGGCTGTACTCCTGATGCGCTACCGCGGGATCGATCTTGCCCGCGTTGCCGATCAAACCATCCATGAAGCCCATATGCTTGCGCCTTCTCTTACTGCGCCCGTCGTCCGCGGGTACCCGCCGATTATTCGGTAGCGGATCCGCGATCGTTACCGTCGTTCGGACTCATTCCTGTCGGACCCCTTCCGTACCGTGAAGCTGTAGGACCGAGCCATCAACCCTGCACCAGTTGTGCCGATCTTCTACCAGGCTGCGTTGCGCCACGGAGATGCGATCAGATCACTCCGATGGTTACGCACGGTTGATCAGCTGTCTCGACGATCTGGCCGCGTCACTCCGCGATGACACGCCACCGAACGAAGGAGCCCACTTTGCCTGACTCGCTCGCTCGAGCTGACAAATTAACCTCTCCCGGCTGGCATTTCGCCTCGACTGTCGACGGCGATCGGTACGCCGTGATCACCGACCTCGACCACACCTACGACGGCTGGTCGGTGGAAGTCTCGCACGACGAAGACACTCACCTCGGTCAGATGACGTCAAAAACCCTGTGGCGATCCGACGACGGTGATTTCAACTTGCTCGGCCTCGGCGACTCCGCGTCCGGTTGGGCCGCACCCGTGGAACCGGGTGCGATCGTGGACGCGTTCATCACCCCCGAAGGTGCTCGATTCGAAATAGATCCGTGGGCATACACGGTCGAATGGCTCGTCGAATCGCTCGCCGATCAACCCGTCGCATTGATTATCGACCTCGGTCCGAACGACTACGTTCAGAGCGAAGATGATGCCGACGACGTTCCGTGTGCTCAACTTCAAGTCATGGCCGACGACGTCTTCATGGTCCGGCGCTCGCGCACCGAGCTCGGGCATCTCATGCTCGCTAGCTACTCCACTGCGGGCGTCACGCTCGACAGGTGGTATCTACAAGAGCATTTCGACGACTGTACCGACGGATATATGTTCACCAAGGACCGACGGCTGGCCGCCGAAACCTGTGTCACGTGGTTCCGAGACAACCAAAGCGCCGCTATGACAAGCGAACTCGGCTGCAACTACCGCTACGCCGACGTACTGCTACCCGAGGACCCAACACTCTTCTGACCGGTTGGGGCCGAGGAGCAGTATGAACTGTGCGGTAACGCGAGAGTGATTGCGGCCGATGCAGGCATTACCCCACAACCGGGTCCTGACGATCGGAGCGCTGATGCTGAAGAAAATGCTTGCCACCTCCGCCCTGGCGATCGGTGTCACCGCACTGGTGGCCGCACCTGCTACGGCCGAAGGAATCAGCTATCCCGGGCCCACGGACGAGACGGAGCATTACGTCAGTGTGTTCGATCCCGCGGCATACGGATCCCTGGGTCAAAATACCTTGCTGGTCAGCCCGTTCGGCACGTCTCAGCCCATCCAGTGTTGGAGCTTCCACGGCCAGGGAGGTTGCTGGCAGACGGACCTCGCAGGTGCCAATCACACGCTCCACTTTGTACGAATCCCGACGGGTTCCTCCGAAGCGAACAGTCGCCCGATCGCTATCTTCAATCCCTTCTGGTAGCCGTCGGTCCACCCAGCGACCCGAGCGGAGCGTTGGCTCCCGTGCACGTTGGCTTCCGGCTAGGGCGTCGGACAGCGTTGAATCCATCCTCGAGACCAAGATGCTTGAACCCACAGGACTTTGTCATGCCACGCGCTCGGGTTCTTACATGGTGCGGTGGACAGGATGTAGGTGTCGAAAACCGCTGCAAGCGTTCGGTATGCGTCAAGCGCTCCCTCGATGAGATTCTTCTAGAAGTGTTCGAGCCTCGTGTCGATCATTCAGTCCACCTGCTCCTGGAACAAGACGCAGCATAGACACTCAGGGCTTCCAGCGAGGAAACTCGCCTTCTGCCGCCATCAGCGGGTCACCTTCCCACGGGTCGCCGTAGATCTCGTACGGATCTCCGCCCAACTCTGATAGTCGCACAAAACCCGCGTCGGTCAGATCGGCACGGAAAACTTCGGTGGTGGCCAATTCCTTGTCGGTTGCGTTCAAAACTCCGACGCTGCCCTTGAACCCATTCGCGATTCGGCTCATCGCCACATCGTGAGGCACCGCCCAGGGCTCCCACGTCTTGGAAGTTTCCATCGCCCACCCACCGAACCTGAGGTGCCCTCTAGCCGCAATCTCGGAGATAACGTCCAGAATCTGACGACGCGAGTAGGCGTCGGGCGTTATTCGACGGATCAAAGACGCGAACGCACCCACGGGCATCCAGTCGTCAGACATCTCGTAGAGAAGAAAATGCTCCAAGCGTCTATCGATCATGCGACGTGCACTTTCGCCGTTCCGCTGCCTGGATAGTAGATGTCAAGTGTGGCGCCTCCCGACTTACTGGTCTCACGCATCATCACTTTGGTCCCATCAGGTAGCTCCATTACCTTGCCCGGATAGTCGCTGTTTTCCACGACCCGCCCTTCAGCGGTCAACTCGTCCCACAAGTCGCGAAGTTGCTCTTCTGTTGCGACCTGCCGGACCGGGCGGTTCCGCCCAGGAACAGTAGCGTCTTGAATTCGTTCCCTAACGCCAGACTCATCAACCGGACCGACAACTTCGTAAAATGAACTCGGAACGGCGCTCTCGATCATGTCCCAGTTGTCGGTGCCGAACTCATCCGCCAACGCGAACAGAATCGCTCCTGCTGACACCACACCTGCCGAGATCAACAGCGACACCGCTGCGTCGATCAGAAACGCGAGTCCGATCGCAACGGGAACGAATCCCCGCACGTCGTCACCCACTGCCCGGAACTCGTCCAATGCCCGCGCAATTGCCTGGGCTGCGGTGGCATCTGCCCGCATCAACCCGGACAGGCATAGTCCGATGTCACGTTCGTGCCGCCGCTGCAACTCCACGTCGGCGGCACTGCCGAGCACCGCCCAATGCTCATCAACCGTCAGACCGTCGGCTTCGGCCAAAGAGACTGCTCCGAGAAGCGCGATCCGACAGTCACCGACAGCCTGCAATTCCGAATGGACAACTGACGCCAACGTCCGCGTTGCCCGCGAAAGGTCCTCCGTACGAAGCAGTTCGGCCGCGGCCCAGTCCGATGCGGCGGACTGGGCGTCGCCACTCCACGCGTGAGTTTCGCGAAGTCCCGCCACAGTACGAGACACTCGCGAACCTCGTTCGGACACGAGGTCAGCCACCTCGTTGAGCTTGTCGGCGTCCGCTGAAACCTGTTCTGGCGTCCAGGAGGCGACGACGCTTCTCGTGAACGCGACTCTCAAGTCCCCGGCCCCTGAGGTGCTCCGGACACCAACCTCTTCAGCGCCTCAGCGAACTCGCGGTCCGCTTGCTCGTAGCCCTCTGCGCTCAGCACGACGTCGTCCGCAAACTGCAGCAGCCGCGTCGACGCCGATTCGATACTTGCCGACACGACTGGATGGATCTGGGCCAACACGGCCGCAGTCATGGAACCCGACACACATTCGCCGTCCACGGTCACGCTCACGGCTGCAGCTGCCATCGCATCCGCGTCGAGCCGCATGTCCTGACCAACTGTTCGGAGACTCGCCGGATCCGCCTCCAGCGGGGCCACAACTTCGTCCGTCAACGTCTCCCCCTTGCTAACCACGCCCATTCGATCCCCTGGCCTTGGACGCGCGTCGGCGGCGATCGGTTCCGCTCGGTGAACAGAAGCCACATTCGAGCTGGGCCTGGAGTGTGCCGTCCAGACGTGTCGGTGGGTGATGCCAGGATGGACCCATGTCATTTCTCGACGAAGGCTTCACGCCGCCGGAGGCCTGTGTGCAGTGGTGCCAGCTGCGCAGCTACGACCTGCACGTGCTCGACGACGGCGTCCTCGTCGACCTCGACTGGTGGAACACCCACCTGGAGCGTGCAGGGCATGACATCCGGCTGCGCGGACGCAACCTCGACGGTTTGATCGTGTCCCACGGCGGAGCGACGGTGCAGCGCAACGACCTTCGCATCGACACCGAACTCGCCCAGGGTGAACACAAGTCGCTGGGCCTGCTTTTTCTCTGTGCGGCGTGGCAGGGCAGCCACAAGAACCGCAAGGCCATGCGACGGTTCCCCGATGTCAAGGACCCACACCTGCCCCGCCCCGAGATGAACCCGGTCGCGAAGACACTGGCGGTCCTCGACCGGTGCATCAAGGACCGCGTCGTGCCCGAGCTCCCGAACGGGTCGTGGTCCGGCTGGCCCGACACCCCCGGCGTCGGGATGTCGCTCATGGCCACGTTCTTGTGGGCATCCAAAGCATCGGTCGCTGGAGGTCGAGCACAGCTGATCGATCAGTTTGGCGTCTCCACCCTGATCCACGAAGGCTGGCTCGAGGATCCCGCCGTCACCGGCTTCACCCGACGCAGGTACGACCGGTACGTCGAGCTACTCACGTCGTGGTCGACCGATATCGGAACCAGTCCGGAACTGGTCGAAATGTGGCTCGTGCAGCGCTGGAGCGCCCGGGTGCAGGAAGCACGGGACGGGCGCCTAGCCGAACCGACGTTGTTCTGAGCCGTCGCGCTAGCCGTGTCCATCCCCGACGGGGGTGGACACGGAGTACGGCCTCGACACGTTGTCGACCTTGGATGCACCTGGTTCCCAATGCGAGATCCATGGCCCCGTGCCCTCACTCTGGTCGAGTACGCCTGCCTCCATCCAGGTGTACGTGCCGTCGAGCAGACCGGACGCGATGTGATGATCGGTGTCGTCGGTGTTCTTCCACAGTGCATCGAAGAGTTTCTCCGCACGCAGCGTCGACTGCTCACAGAACGCCGCAGCCAGCGCGTAGGACGCTTCGCCTTGTGCGGCGTCGTCGGCCCGCTGGCTTTCCGCGCGGACGATCACCGCGGACATGGCGAACAACTCGGCCCCGATATCCACGATGCGACCGAGGAATCCTTGCCGATACTCCAGCTTCGCCTGCCAACGCGCCATCCCGTACAGCATCGAGCGGGCAAGTTTGCGGGAACTGCGCTCGACGAAGCGCAAATGTGGAGCAAGCGAACCGAATTCGCTGTACGACGTCGGCAACTGCCCCTTGCCCGCGACGAGTTGCGGCATCCACTTCGCGTAGAACTTGCCGGCCTTGCCCGCGGCCTTCGCCTTCGTATTCAGATCCGCCTTCGGGTTCACCAGATCGCCGGCCGCAACGAGGTGTGCATCGGATGCCTCGCGCGCGACGAGCAAACGCATGATTTCGCTCGACCCCTCGAAAATCCGATTGATCCGCATGTCGCGTAACAGCTGCTCGGTCGGGACGGCACGCTCGCCACGCGCTTTGAGTGAATCGGCCGTCTCGTATCCACGTCCACCACGGATCTGAACCAACTCGTCGGCGACGAGCCACGCCATCTCACTGGACCACAGCTTCGCGAGCGCGGCCTCGATTCTGATGTCGTTGCGACCTTCGTCGGCCATCTGCCCGGATAGGTCCAGGACAGCTTCGAATGCGTAGTTGGTGGCTGCGATGAACGACAGCTTGCTCTCGACGGCCGCATGCCGACCCACCGGCCGCCCCCACTGCACACGCTCGGCGGACCATTCGCGAGCGATCTTCTGACTGAGCTTCCCTGCTGCCGAGCACATGGCAGGAATCGCCAGACGACCGGCGTTCAACGTGGTCAGCGCAATCTTCAGACCGTCACCTTCACGCCCGATCAGATTCTCCTTCGGCACGCGGACCTTGTGCATTCGAGTGACGCCGTTCTCGATGCCGCGTAGTCCCATGAACCTGTTGCGCCGTTCGACGGTGATGCCAGGCGAGGTGGCCTCGACAACGAATGCCGAGATTCCACCGCGATGGCCCTCGCTCTTGGGCACTCGCGCCATCACCACCAGCAATTCCGCGACGACGCCGTTGGTCGTCCACAGCTTCACGCCGTCGAGTTGGTAGGCGTCGCCGTCCTCGATCGGAACGGCGGCGCTTGCCATGCGCGCAGGATCGGATCCGACGTCGGGTTCGGTCAGCAGGAAGGCCGAGATCGCTCCTTTCGCACATCGCGGCAGGAACTCTTCCTTCTGCTCTTGGGTGCCCGCAAGCTTGAGCGGCTCGGGCACGCCGATCGACTGGTGCGCCGACATGAGCGCGCCGAAGGATGCGTGCACCGAGCTGATCAGCATCAATGCCTTGTTGTAGGCGACTTGGGAGAGTCCGACTCCCCCGTACTCCTCGGAGATTTTGAGGCCGAAGCACCCGAGCTCGGCAAACCCTTTGACGTACTCGTCGGGAATGCGTTCTTCACGCTCGATCACCGAGCCGTCCACTGTGGCGCAGTACGCGGCCAGCTTATCCAGGAAGCGGTCGCCCTTCGCGGCGTCCTCGGGCGTCGGCTTCGGATAAGGGTGAACCAGATCGAGCTGGAACCGCCCGAGGAACAGTTCTTTGCAGAACGAAGGTTTGTCCCACCCTTCGGTTCGCGACTCTTCGGCGAGGGCTCGCGACTGTTCCTCGGTCACGTTCGACTTCTGAGTGGTCACCATCTCGACTCCTCCTAAGCGATCGGCTATTAAGTCGAGTGTTCTCCTTCTCTGGCGTCTACGGACCGAAACGGGCGCTGGTGTTACCGATCGGTAGCGATACACCGAGCGCCCGTCGTGCGCTCAGTCCTTCGGGCCCCACAGTCGTTCGCGCAGCGGTGGCGGTGAGAACAACGTTTTCGGGCTCAAAGACAACAACTCTCGACGACGCGACTCGCTCTGATGCATCTCACGAAGCACCGACAGCAGCGTATTCGGTTCTGCAGCCATAGCACCCACAGGCAGTTCAACGTAATCATCTGTGTCCCAACGAAAGCGCCCTTCCGTCGGGACAGCGCTGGGCGTGATCAGGCGGATCAACGGCGTCTTCGTAGTCCCCATTCGATGGTGAACGAGCTTTACCTCGTCAGCCACTTCGAGTATCGATGCCCAGGGCAAGACGACGTCGCCGGCGGTCCGGGCAAATAGAGAGCGCTTGGCCGTCCTGACCACAACCTCCGGATACAGCTCGACACCACACGATGAACGAAGCATCGAGAGAAGCACCACCAAACCAGCAGTGACCACCGCGAAGAACGCAGAGATGACGTAGTGATGGACTTCGACTCGCCCCTCTGGCAGTAGCGATTCGAAACCCCACCGCCATACGAGAAGCACGCACGTAAAAAACACAGCGCAGCCGAGCATTGCAACGGTGATCAGATTTACGCCAAGCACACCAGGACCGACCCGAACGCCTGATCCGAAATCGCCACGGGCGCAGTAACTTGCTCGACGTGATCGCCGAACCCATCTAACGCCCGCCAGCTGTATTCCGATCCAAGAAAACACGAGGATCGATACACTCCCGCCGGCTATGCCAATCGAACCGGCCACGCTGCCCGCATCACCTGACCATGCGAATGCGAACCCCACGACCGCCCAGAACGCCATGAACAGCGACATGGCGAACCACATCAGGCCGAGCCTTTGCGGCCATGCTTCACGCCAAATTGGCGCTACAGCAGATGATTCGGAGTTCGAAATTGGACCGTTCATTGCGTTACTCCCACCACCTTTGACCAAGCTTCGGTACGGCGTATGCAGCGATGGCCCCCGCTGACAATCCCACGATTAAACCCACCGCAGTACCCGCGCCGGGAAAGAAAATTCCCATCGCAGCGCCCGCCAATGCTGACGCTCCGATACTCCCAAGCGTGCCCGCGCTCTCCGTGACAATCGCCTTCGTGGGATCCATTCCGCCTTCGATGTCGTTCACGATTGCGGGGACCGTCCCGAGCACCGCACCTGCAGGTCCAAGCCTCCGACCGATGCCGTACGCGAGATCATCCGCAGCAGATGCGGCAGCAGTCCTCAGACCCTCGCCTGTCGCTTCAGCCATTCCGCTGATCACCGTGCCCGCGACCAGTGCAGGCACGTCGGGCTTCCACGAGAACCCGCCACCTTCGTTCTCGACAACGGTGCCGCCGACCGTCCGGGCCGAAAGCTCCTGCAGAGTCGAGATCTGCGATCTTAAGACGTCGCACACTCCCCTGGCCGCGTCGTCGGCCTCCCTCAACGCCGTCGCGACCGCGACGGTGGCTTCCTGGGTACGGATCTGGAGAGTAAGTACCGCGTCCTCAGCGAGAGGACCAGCGACCGCGCGCAGCGACGCGGTAGCACGATCAGCCGTCACCGACCCGGTGTCGTCGACGTCGAATCCGCGGTCGAGCAAGTCGTCGACAAGATCCAACAGGTTCGACCGAGCTGCATTGACCGCCTTGAAGCCAGACTCGAACTGCTCACCGATCCGGCTCAGTTCATCAGCGAGTGAGGCAAGTGTCGACGCCTCCCACACGACTCGCTCGGCAGCGGCGACTGCAGCATCCCCATGCCACGATTCCGCCAGCACATTCTGCTCGGACACGACGTTGTCGCGCTCACTCCGAATGGACCTCTGCACCCGCTTCAGTCCGTCTGCCGCGTCCAGCAGGAACGTCGGGTTCCAGGCACGGACCTCAGCAATCGAGCCGCTCACTCGACGCTACTCATCGCACGAAGTCTGGCCGCGAACTCGTCCTCGGTTACCCGGTACTCCTCGGCCGAGCCCCGAGCAGACCCGGCGAGCGCGTCCATCCGCTGCGACATCCCTCGCAAAGAGGATGCGGAGACTCCAGATGCCTCAGTGCACAACCCAGGAAAGTCTGTGCCAGGTAGCGCGCTCTGCGCGGACCAGTACGCGCCGACGACGTCGACACTGCGTAACGCCTCGCTCGCGTCCCGCGTCACCGAGGCAAACCGTCGCAAGATCCCTGGATCTACGTCCACCACCACACCCATCGTCCGGAAAAGGCCTACTTCTTCGGACGCGGCGGGACATGGGACGGTTCCATGCCCAGCGCAGAACGCACGAAAACGGCGGGGTAGGTGACTTCATTGTCACCTACCCCGCCGCTTCGAAAACTTGCTATCTCGCCAGCGCGACGGTTCTGAGAAACTCCGTCGGCACCGAACCGTTGTTGACGTACCGGTACGCCCGGTCACTGCGCAGGCGCGCGGACTCCCCTGCCGCGATGGTGGCGACCTCGTCATCCGCTGTCAGTGTCAGCTCACCCGACGTCACGTGGAACAACTCGAACGACCCCTGCGCGTCGGGCATGCCACCGTAGCTGTCGCCCGGTACGAGCACCCACGACCACAGGTCCGCTGCACGCACACCCGGCGTCGACACGAGCAGATGCGCCGTACTCCCCGCCGGGGACGTCCACACCAGAAGGTGCTCGTCCGCCGGAATCTTCTCGATGGCCGCCTCACCCGGGACCGTGTCGCTCAGCAGCTCGGTGAAGTCCGTTCCGAGACTGCGGGCGATCCGGGTGACCGCCACGAGGCTCGGGTTCGCCTGCCCGTGCTCGATCTGCGTCAACAGTCGCCTGCTGACCTGGGCCTGGTCTGCCAACTGCTGCACCGTCATGTCGCGACCGGTGCGCAGAAGGCGGATGCGTGACCCCACCTGATTCAGGAAGCTCTGTGTCAGAACTCCGTCTTCGGTGGACTCGCCACCGCCTGAATCAATCACGCTGCGTCGCTCACACCGCGAAGAGCTGCTCGATGTCAGCGAACGCCTTGAACTCCAGGGCATTTCCCGACGGATCCAGGAAGAACATCGTCCACTGCTCGCCCTTCTCGCCCTTGAAGCGCACGTACGGATCGATGACGAACTTCGTGTCCACAGCCTGCAGGCGTCCCGCGAGCTCCTGGAACTCGTCGACACTCAGCACCAGACCGAAGTGCGGAACCGGAACCTCATGTCCGTCAACGGGGTTGGTGCCACGCACGCCCTGATCGGGGCTTCCGCCGACCTCGTGCGTGACGACCTGGTGTCCACGGACGTTCCAGTCGGTCCACTTGCTGTCGGAGCGGCCACGCGAGAATCCGAGAACCTCACCGTAGAAGTGGCGAGCAGCTTCGATGTCGTGAACCGGGATTGCAAGGTGAAACGGGGGGATGTTGTTTATCATGAGAGAAGAATACTGCTCATGTCATGAGCATGCAAATGCGCATGTCATGAGCAGTATCACTACCGTCGACCCGTAAGGGCTTGCGGCGACAGCAATTTCGCGACGTCGTCAGGCGTCAACAAGCCGGATTCCACGGCCAGCTCGGCGACAGTCCTGTCCGACGACAGTGCGCGTGCCGCGAGTTCGGTGGCCGCGTCGTACCCGATGTGCGGATTCAACGCGGTGACGACGCCGGCAGATCGCTCGACCGTCGCGCGCATGCGGTCGACGTTCGCGGTGATGCCAGGGACACATCGATCCGCGAGAGTGCTTGCAGCATGGGACAAGTGCGTGATCGAGTCGAGCAGCTTGTGCGCGATCAACGGCTCGAACGCGTTCAGCTGCAACTGGCCCGCTTCGGCGGACATGGTGATCGCGAGATCGTTGCCGATCACCTCGTACGCCACCTGCGTCACCACCTCGGGCACAACAGGGTTGACCTTGCCGGGCATGATCGACGAACCCGCCTGCACCGCCGGCAGATTGATCTCGCCGAGACCGGCACGAGGTCCAGACGACAGCAGTCGCAGATCGTTGCAGATCTTCGACACCTTCACCGCCGTGCGTTTCAGCGTGCCCGAAATCTGCACGAACGCACCGACGTCCTGCGTTGCTTCGAGCAGGTCGGTGGCCGTCGTCAACTGCAGACCGGTGAGTCGACTCAACTCGGACCGCACCAGTTCCGCATAACGTGGATGCGAATTGAGGCCGGTGCCGATTGCCGTTCCGCCGAGATTGATCTCGTCGATCAGACGTGCAGCCTCACCGAGTCGATGGATGTCCTCGCCGATCATGACGGCGTAGGTGCCGAATTCCTGACCGAGCGTCATCGGCACCGCGTCCTGCAGCTGCGTGCGGCCCATTTTGATGACGTCGGCGAACTCCAACGCTTTCGCCGCGAACGCCGCAGCCAGATGAGCCATCGCCGCTTCGAGATCCGCGAGCGTCGACCGCACGGCGATCTTGACCGCCGTCGGATAGACGTCGTTGGTGCTCTGCCCCAGGTTCACGTGCTCGAGCGGGTGGATGAATGCGTAGTCACCACGACTGCGCCCCAACAACTCGAGGGCTAGGTTCGCGATGACCTCGTTCGCGTTCATGTTCGTCGACGTGCCTGCGCCACCTTGGATGACGTCGACGACGAACTGATCGTGCAGGGAACCGTCGGCGATCTCCATGCAGGCCGCGATGATCGCGTCCGCACGTTCCGCGTCGAGCAGCCCGAGTTCTTTGTTCGATTGCGCCGCAGCTGCTTTCGTCAGCGCAAGCGACCGCACGAGCGCCGGGTACTTCGCGATCGCAACCCCGGTGATCGCGAAGTTCTCCAGCGCCCGCAGGGTATGCACACCCCAGTAGACGTCCGACGGCACGTCGCGATCGCCCAGCAGGTCGTGCTCGCTGCGGAACGAGTCCGTCATGACACGACCGCGTCGAGCACCAGCATGTGACCGGGGTAGTGCGTCGCCGCATACGCGAGATCGGCTGTGCCGAGTGCCAACTGAGGCGTGACGCCGCAATCCCAGAAGACGGGGATCTGCCCCTCCCCCACTCCGGCGAAGATGCCGAAGTCGGGACGGGAGATGTCGTCGATACCGAGGGAGGCCGGATCGCCGATGTACACCGGTGCACCGTGACCGGTCGGGTAACGACCGGTCACGGTGACTGCCTCGTCGACCAGATCTGCATCGACCGGTCGCATGCTGACGGCGAGGGGTCCGTCGAACATGCTTGCAGCTCCGGCAGTTCGGAGGATGCGATCGGTGATGTAGACCGGCGGCGCGGTCGTGGCGACGGGAATGCCTGCGCGACGCAGCGGCCCGTCGAAGGTGTGGCTGCACCCGAGCACGAAGGCGACGGAGTCGTCCTTCCACCAGGCGCTGAGGTCGTTCGGCTCGTCGACGACGGTGCCGTGATCCCAGACTCGGTAACGCGGGAGCATCGTCGAGATGTCGACGGTGCAGCCCTGGTACGTCATGGTCGGGTCACCGGGCTGCGTACGCCCGAGGACCGGACACACCGTCGGATGCGCGGCGCAGTACTCCTCGAAAGCCGCTGCGGCACTGGCCGGCACGACGACGAGGTTGGCCTGCTGATGGTCGTCGAGCAGACCCGCTGTGGCCGTGGTCCATTCGCCCGACGCGATCCGCGTCCGCAAGTCCAGAGGCGAGGCAGGCGCTGTCACAGCAGAGCCTCCTTCGAGGACTCACGCACCGTCGTGAGGGTCACGAGCGCGAGCACCGCGGCGAAGATGAGCAGGAAGCCGGGCATGAGCAGGTTGTCCGTCTTGGAGATCAACCACGTCGCGAGGTACGGCGTCAGACCGCCGCCGATGATCGTGCCGATGTTGAACGCGAAGGACAGACCGGTGTAGCGCACCCGCGTCGGGAATTGTTCTGCGTAGGTCGGGTACGTGACCGACTGGACGATCGGCATCGGCAGTGCGAGAACGACCATAGCGCCGACGGCGAGAGCGAAACTTCCCTGATCCATGACGATCATCGCGGGCAGAACGAGGATGGCGTAGCCGAGGAAGCCGATGGTGATGATGCGCTTACGGCCGTGCTTGTCCGACAAGCCACCGAAGATCGGCATGAGCGTCGCGACGAACAGGCTGATGGCACCCATGATCCAGAAGGTGTTGGACTTCGAGTAGCCGAGGTACGTCGTCAGGTAGATGTTCATGAAGATCAGGCCGACCCAGTAGCCGGTGTTGGAGCCGATTGCCAGGAAGATGACCTTGAACAGTGCACCGGTGTGCTCGGTGAAGACCTCACGCAGAGGCGTCTTGGCCGGCCTCTCCTTCTCGGTGACGGCGAGGAATTCGTGCGAATCCTCCAGCTTGCGACGCGCCATCAGCGTGACGACGATGAGCGGCAGGGCAAGCAGGAACGGGATGCGCCAACCGAAATCGCGCAGTTGGTCGTCGGACAGGATCGTGCTCGTCAGGCCTGCGACCAGTGCCGCGGTACCGCCACCGATGGCCACGCCGACGGGGGTGAAGGCACCGAAGAATCCGCGACGGCCGTTCGGTGCGGATTCCGCGAGGTACGTCGCCGAGCCGGTGACCTCGCCGCCGGCGAAGAAGCCCTGGGCGAGACGGACAAGAAGCAACGCAAGAGGCGCGAGAATGCCGATGGATTCGGCCGTGGGCAGCAGGCCGACGACGGCAGTCGCGGTACCCATGCCGACAACCGTCGTGATCAGAACTGGCTTGCGGCCGATGCGGTCACCCAGGCGACCGAGGACGATGCCACCGAGCGGACGCATCAGGAACGCGCTACCGAACACGGCGAGGGTCGACAGCAGAGATGCCGTCGGGTTGCTGCTGGGGAAGAACAGCGGACCGATGACGACGGCGAGGTAGCCGTACACGCCGAATTCGTAATATTCGACGGCTGTGCCCGCTGCGGCCGCGACTGCGGCGCGCCGCGCGTTCTTGGGCTTCACGTGGTCCTCGGGTGGGGTGAGAGACCCAGGTACGGTGGTCATGGAATGTCTCCAGTTCGGTGAAAGTCGGTGACGTTCGCGGTGGACGGGCAAGTCGAGTCGCGAACGCATCGATGAATGGGCGACGGTTCCCTGGAGTCCGTCGGCAGGATTGCCGTCCTGCTGATGGTCTCCGGGATAGGTTCAGGGTTGTTGCTGGAAGGTGACCGTCTGTCCCACTGAGGCTTGGCCCAGTAGATCCAAGTCATCCTCCGTGACCACCCCGATGACGGGATAGCCTCCTGTCACGGGATGATCGGCCAGGAACACGATGGGCTCCCCGGATGGGGGAACCTGAATCGCGCCCAACGCCATTCCTTCACTGCGAAGGTCGACCGAGCCGATGGTCAGTGGCTCGCCGGTCAAACGGATGCCGACGCGGTTGCTGTTGGCACCCACTGTCCAGCTGGTCGATACCAGAGCTTGTTTGTCTTCCACGCTGAAGAGCGAATCTCTGGGTCCCCACCGAAAGCGTAGCTGCACAGTACCTTCCGGGTACCGGGAGCGTGCAAGTTCGAGTGGAAGTTCTGGGGCGGTCGTCGTCGGACCGAGCTTGTATTCGTCACCCGCTGCGATGGCGGCGGGGCCGAGACCCGACAGGGCGTCGCTGCTCGCGGAGCCGAACGTCGTATCGGTGCGGATGCCGCCGGAGATCGCGACGTAGATCCTCAGGCCCGCGGCCGGCCGGCCGATCGAAAGACGCTGACCCGCCGCGAGATAGACACGTTGAGGCTCGCGTACGACACGGCCGTCGACGCGCACCTCCACCGGCGCACCGGTGAGCGCTACGTAGCGTGGACTCGTGACGGTGAACGCCAGTCCGCCGAAGAGGTTCTCGAACACGGCAGCATTCTCGGCGTTGCCGACGAGTCGATTGGCCAGCGCTGCCGCAGCACGGTCGACCGGGCCCGACGCGGTGATACCGAGGTGGGCGTATCCCGCGCGGCCCGCGTCCTGGATGGTCGTCGAGGCACCGGGGTCGAGGATGCAGGCAGCGACTGTCTGCGTTGGCTTTTCGAGAAGTGTAGTCATCGGATGACCCTTTCGAACACGATGCGGTCCCCGACGGCCAGCCGACTGGGGTTGTCCCACTCGGTGTTCCACAACACGGCATCGGTGTGCCCGATGATGTGCCACCCACCAGGCGTACGACCCGGGTAGACGACGGTTTGCGTGCCGGCGATTGCGATGGCACCGGCGTCGACCTTCGGTCGTGGCGACGTACGACGCGGCAGCGCCAACTGGTCGGGGCAGCCGTCGATGTACGCGAAACCCGGTGCGAAACCGAAGAATCCGACGGTGTGGGTTGCAGCAGAGTGCATGTCCGCTACGTCCTGGACGGTCATGTTCAACGCCGCGGCGACGTCGTCGAGGTCCTCGCCGTCGTAGACGACCGGGATGGTGACGGTGTTGCCGTGATGCTGTTCCGTGGCCTGGGTCAGACTGGAATTCTGCACGAGGCCTCGGATGTGGTTCTCCAGCACGGGCATGTCGTGGCTGCGGTGCGCGATGAACAGAATCGAGGCGGCTGCCGGGACGACGTCCTGCAGCAACGCTGCCCATTCGCTACGACGTACCGCGGCGATCCACGCCGGGATCACCTTCGGCTCGAGGTCCACGAGCCATCCGCGGTCGCCTGCGCGATGCAGGGTGTCGAGCTCGATCACGGGCGCCGTCCGATCGGGCTCAGACCGAAACCGCTGTCGGCCAGCGCCTTACGCGTCTGCGTTGCGATCTCGACGGCGCCTGCGGTGTCGCTGTGCACGCACAGGGCAACCGCGTCGTACGACGGCGGGAGCACCCGCACGGTGTCGCCGTCGACGGACACCGTCTCGCCGGTCTGCACCATCTTCACGGCCCGTTCGGCGGCAGCCTCGGGCTCGGTGATCAGCGCCGCCGGATGACGACGGCTCACCAGCCGAGCCTTGGACGTGTAGTTGCGATCGACGAAAAGCTCTGCGATCGGCTCGATTCCGGCGTCGACGGCCTGGGTCCAGACCTCGGTGTCGTACTGGCACAGGATAGGCAGCGTCGGGTCGACGAGCGTGACGGCCTCGACGATGGCGCGGGCATGCCCGGCGTTGTCCGCTGCCACGTTGTACAGCGCGCCGTGCGCCTTGAGGTACGTGACCTCGGTGCCGGCGACACGGGCGAAGGCCTGAAGGGCGCCGATCTGATAGACGAGGTCGTTGACGAGCGTCGACACCTCGACGTCGATGAAGCGACGACCGAAGCCGGCCAGGTCACGGTAGGAGACCTGTGCGCCGATCGAGACACCCCGCGCAGCAGCCTCTTTCGTCGTCCGACGCAGGATGTCGGGGTCGCCTGCGTGAAAGCCGCACGCGACGTTGGCTGCGCTGACGGTGTCGAGCAACGGGCCGTCGTCCATGATTCCCCAGACACCGAATCCTTCGCCGATGTCGGTGTCGATGTGCACGGCGGTCACAGTTTGGCCCTCCAATAGGTGTTCATGTCGTCGGCCGAGTTCTCCCAGGCCCGGTGCAGGCCGGTTTGCCCACCTTCGATGTGGGCCAGGATCAGATCGGCCAAGGCGGTCGCGTCACCACTGGAGAGCGCGTCGACCATGCCTTTGTGTTCGCACTGCACGCGCTCGTAAGCGTTCGTGCCGTGCACGTAGAAGCGGGAGTACGGCTCGAGCCGGTGGTACATCTGCGCGATGATCTCGTAGCGCATCGGTAGCCGCGACAGCCGATACATGTCGAGGTGGAACGACAGATTGGTGCGTGACCACGTGTCCGCGCCGGTGTCGCCGACGTTGTCCATCGCCTCGGCCATGGCCTCGAAGCGAGCGATGTCGCGACGAGAAACCCGCTCGACGACGTGCTCGGCGAAGCTGGGCTCGATCAGACGTCGGAGGTCGTAGATCTCGTCGATCTCCTCGATGTCGAGCGCGGTGACGAAGGTTCCGCGGCCACGTTCGGAGCGCAGCAGACCCTCGCCGACCAGCGTGCGCATCGCCTCGCGCAGCGGAATTCGCGAGACGCCGAAGCGATCTGCCAACTCCTCCTGCACCAGCCGATGGCCGGGCGGGTACACACCCTCGACGATCGCGGTGCGCAGGTCAGCGGTGAGATCACCGCCCTCGGTGTGGTGTGGGCCACGAACTGTTGAAGCCATATACGTTGTATACACTGCATCCAGAGGGCTGCGGAACCACTTTCCCGATTTTGTCCGAATCCGTAACGGAACCGACCCGTCGCGTAACACGGGCGATACAGAGGGGCCCCAACCACACCGGGCGGTACGCCCCGGGTTCAGTGATGCTCATGCCGACTCGATTCCTCGATTGGATCCGCCCGGCATGGCGGCGAAGATCGTCGACCAATGGGTCATTTGTGTGAATGAACGACGACTCCGTCTGTCTCGCTGACATATTCGACGACGGAGTTTGTCGGACCCTCTCGCTACTGTCACTCGTATCGGGAGGATTCGGCCGCACTGCGGCCAACTGTTCACAAGGAGGCTCCTCATGAGCGAGGAACCTGATTTCGACACGCGAGTGACTGCGGCATGGCGGCAGTTCTCGGGCCGGCTCTGCTCGTACTTCATCGACATGAGCGAGAACGACCGGCTTACCATCCACACGGTGCAGAAGGGCCTGTCACTGGTCGTGCACCCCTACGGCGCGGACGCCGTCATCGAAGGCGAACTGCTGAACGCCGTCACGCACGAAGACCGCATCATGCTGACCAACGCCGGTTGGACCAGCGAGGGACCGTCCGAGACCGCACTGAGGCTGAGCGTCATCGGAGACCCTGACGAGGTCGTCGACGCAGTCGAGTTCATGTTGCGCGAACTACGCGGCGTGCCCCATCCGGCGTTTCTCACCGCGAGCATCAACGACGGTGCACCCAAATCGATGTTCGACGACAGCTGGGAGCCCATCAGCGCGCACACCCAACTCGTCGAAGAGGTCGACGTCATGCTCACCTCGATCATGAGCCATCCGCCGGTCAAGGACGACGACGGCGACGTGCCCTTAACGTTCGACGGGCGAACCGCGTTCCTGAGAGTCTCGACGTCAGCAGTGATCGAGTTGTTCACGGTGTTCAGTGTGCACCCCGAAAACCGTTCGGCAACAGCGCAAGCCGCCTGCTACTCCCATCAGTGGCCGGACATCAAGTTCACCGTGGGTGAGCACCATGTCGTCGCGATCCAGCGAGTCGACTGTGCTCCGCTGATCGAAGAGCACCTCGGTCGAGCCCTCGGCACGTTCCTGCGATTCTTCGAAGACGAGGGTGGAAAGATCGCCGCCGAACTGAGCACGGAGCCACCGGACACGGGCATGCCGCCCGAACTGCAGACGATCTTGCACCTCGATACCGCAGACACGCCCCTTGACGCAGAGGATGTTGCCTTGATCTGCGGACAGAACCGCGACAACATCCTCGGGCTCCTGGACGTGTGCGGTGACCACCATCGCGAGTTGTCGACGGCCGATCGGACGCAGGAGCTGCTCCGATCGGCTCTGCGCTTCGTCGTACTCGACCTCCCGCGGCAGAGGTAACCAACCACGTCTGACCCCCCCTGGCCTGACCGGGCACATCAGTGCAACGCGCCGGGGGCAATGCTTGGTTCACCAGACCGAACGACGATGATGTTGCCCGTGACCCTGTGGATTGTTGCAACCGGCGTCGAAGCCGCCGCGATCGTCGGTCTCGGCGTGTGGATGATCGTCACCCGTCGGCAATTGAAGAGCACGCGCGACGCGCTCGAACGCGCACGCAGCGATTCGCAGCACAAGCGTCGGCGACGCGGTATCGCACCGATGGCGATCAGAACGGCCTTCCAGACCGCAGACTCGCTGATCAACAAGGGGTTCGGCGCAACGGTGCGAAACTCGATCGAGGATCTCGCCGGATGGGCCAAGGTCGAACGCCCCGACCTGGCCCGGCTGACCGCGGACGGAGACGTCGTCGTCATGTTCTCCGACATCGAGGGCTCGACGGCGCGCAACGAAGAGCTGGGCGATCGAGGGTGGATGAAGCTACTGGAAAGACACAACAGGCTGATTCAGAAGCAAGTCGACGCGCATGGTGGCCACGTCGTCAAGAACCAGGGCGACGGCTTCATGATCGCGTTCTCCGACCCCGAGCAGGCTGTGCGATGCGGGATGGCCGTCCAGGAGGCGCTGCTCGAGAAACCGGATCGCTGGAACGACATTCGAGTACGAATGGGTATCCACACGGGCAGTTCGGTGCGACGCGGCGACGATCTCTTCGGACTCAACGTGGCCATGGCCGCGCGCGTGGCAAGCCAGGCCGAGGGTGGGGAGATTCTCGTCAGCGAACCACTGAGCGTGAAACTCGGTCGTGATATCCCGCTGGGTAGGCCACGGAAAGTCGAATTGAAGGGTATGAGCGGCAGCCACGAGCTGTATCCGGTAGGGCTCCCCGCACTCACGAAATCGAAAGACGATGCTCCAGAACTCGAATGATCATCACGGGTAACGCGTGCTCAGCAATGGCCGATGCACCAGTCGACCCTCGACGATTGGACTGCATGATGATCAAGAAGGTATTTGCCGCCACGGCCCTGGCAGTCGGCGCAACAGCCCTGACCGCAACGCCCGCGTCAGCCGATGGAATTTACGACTCTCCGTTCACCAGCGAGAACACCGAACGCTTCGTCAGCGCATTCGATCCCGCGGCCTATGGTCCACGGGGCAACGACCCCATCATCATCAGCCCGTACGGCACTGGCCAGCCGATCTACAGCTGGAGTTTCCACGGTCAGGGCCAAAGCTGGCAGGTCGATCCGTCAGGCAATGCCCACCTGCTCCGCGGAATCTCCATCCCGACCGGATCATCGGAGGGGGACATCCGGGGAATCTCGATCTTCGACCCCTTCACGATCCTCGACTACTGAGACAAGAATGGTCCATTCATGTTGTCTGACAACATGAATGGGCAGTTCCCGCAGTACGCGTCGTGCGTGCACCCTCACGCGTCACGGCCACAGGTTTCGAATTCGTTCGCATTCGGTGCGCTCGCCGGCCAACACCCAGGCGTCGAAGACGCGGCCTGACACCCACGCGTCACGTTCGCGATCCCGAAGCTCGTCGATCGCCCTGTCGAGTTCTGTTCGATGCAGGAACGTAGCGACCGACCGCAGCAGTCGCTTGACATCCAGATTCACGACGTCGCCAGCTGCTCGCCGACCAACGCCGACTGCCCGAGAACTGCCCTCACACTTGCATCACCCGCGATGAAGTCGTGGTGGTCGTAGAAGTCGAACATTGCGCGCAATCTCGAGGCCGCGCCGACAGGCATAGAGTAACCAACCGTGTTCTGCCACTGGTCGAGAGAGATCTGCTCCACTTCGGCGCCGTACCTCGCGGCCAATTCACGGACCGAAATAGCCTCCGACCCGCCGAGTTCGTATGTCGCACCGTGATGACGCGAGCCCTCGACCAACACTGTCGCAGCGACGGCGGCCACGGCGCGCAGACTGACGAACGAGAATCTGGTGTCCGGGCTGTACGGCAACGTGATTCGTCGAGAATCCCCAGCCATCACCGACGCGAAGTTCTCCAGATAGGCACACGGCTGCAGCACCGTCCATTTCAGCGGGGATCGATGCAGTTCGTCTTCGCACACGGCCTTGTCCATGTGGTGAGGCATCGCCGGACTGAAAGGCCACGCAACAGAGTGGTACACCACGTGCTCGACACCAGCGGATGCGGCTGCTGTCAACACATTTCGCAGTAGACCAGGCTCGTCCGGATGAACATTCGGGGCGATGAAGTAGACGGCACGACAACCCAGTAACGCCTTACGCAGCCCGGCTCCGGTTTCGAGCTCCACCTCGAAGTCGCCCTCGGCTCGCGCCGTGTGCACGATGCGCCGCGCACCCGGTGGCAGCGCGGCGACCACTGCGCTGCCGGTCTTGCCCGCGGCACCGATGACAGCGATGTCGGTGCCGCGAGCAATGCCGTTGTCCATGATCAATTCTGAAGGTAGTCGTAGACGGCCGACGTATCTCCACCGGACAGCCGAGCGTAGCCCGGGCCACGATCGAAGAACGGTTCCTCGTCGCCTCGGTCGGCCCGTAGCCGGTCGCGAAGAGCTACCGTGGCATCCATATCGACGACCGGCTCTACGTCCCCTGTCATGACGACGCCATAATCCTCGCGGGCACCGTCGCGAGACACTTTGCGCCACAAGACGTCACGCAGTACTTCTTCGACGGGTCGGTCGAACGGGTCTCCCCACCCGCCGCCACCGGTGGTACGGATCCGAACGACCTCGCCCGCTCTGATCGGCTCCGCGTCCGTGAGCGCGTCGAACTCCCGCTCGTTGGGGCCGTTCGGATCGAGAGTCACCGAGAACGGCCGCCCGGCCTTGCCGCCCTTGACTCCCCAGCATGCGAGGATCGAGCGATCAGCGATGGACATGAAGTGCGCGTCCTTGAGCATTCGGATGTGCTTTTCGTAGCCCAGCCCACCTCGGTAGCGTCCGGCGCCGCCGGAGTCGATTGCCAGTCCGAGCTTTTCGACGATGAACGGAAAGCGACTTTCGCTGAATTCGGTGGGGAGATTCCGCGAATCAGGCACGACGTGGATTGTGTCCTCGCCGTCCGAATAATACCGGCCACCGGATCCGCCCCCGAGCACCTCACGCATCAGGTACGAATGGCCGTCGAAATCCTCGCCGTAGACGCCGGTGTAGCGAATGGTCTCCTGATCGGCGGGCATGTTCCCGTCGACAGCCTTGGCGACGACGCCTGCGAGCACGCCGAGCAGCCGCAGGATGACGAACGTACGAGCATTCGTCGGCGCCGGGAAGATCGGGGTAATAAGCGTTCCCTTTTCGGGGAATTTCATCTCGATCAGCGGCACGACGCCCTCGTTGACGTCGAGCTCGGCCATCCGCTCGGGCGTATCGGCAAGGTTACGCAGGATCGGGGCAAGCCACTTGATCAGGAAGTTGCCGTCGGCGTAGTCACCGCAGTGATTGATCGGCCCCTTCGCTTGCGGTCCTGTTCCGTTGAAGTCCAGGATCAATCGCTCGCCGCCCTCGTCATCGGCAGAGGTCTTGGTCAACGTGATCCGTTGGGTGTGCAGCATGGGCTCGTCGACGCCGTCGTGCTCCGCGTAGTCCTCCCACGTGTACTCGCCCACCGGGATCTTGCTCAAAATTTCGCGACGGTACGTCTCCGTGGTCGCATCCATCATCGCGTCGAAACAGGATTCGACCGTGTCGACGCCGTACCGCTCGAACAGCTCGGTGAGCCGCCGCGCTCCCATCAAGCATGCCGAGCATTCGGCGTCCAGATCGGCAGCCAGCGCGTCGGGCATGCGGGAATTGCGCGTCATGATGCGCAGTGCTGCCTCGTTGGGTACGCCCTGATCCCACAGTTTGATGGGCGGCACCATCAAGCCTTCCTCGTACACCGTCGTCGCACCGGACGGCATCGAACCCGGGCAGCATCCGCCGATGTCGTCGTGATGACCGAACGCCTGCACGAACGCAACGACTTTCGGCTCCACGTCCGGAGTCACGCGAGCGAACACCGGCACCGTGACGCACAGGTCGGGAAGATGGCCGATGCCGCCTTCGGACAGGTAGACGTCGTTGTGGAAGTAGACGTCGCCGGGCTTCATCGTGTCGAGCGGGAAGTCCCGGGCGACCGGATGCACCAGCGCCGAGTACGAGCGACCAGTCAGCTTGCGTAGATTGCGGTCGTGGATTCCGGCACGGAAGTCGTGCGCGTCGCGGATCATCGGCGAACGTGACGTCCGCGAGATCGATGTCTCCACTTCCATCTCCACACTGGCCAGGTATCCCGCAACGATCTCGACGAGAATCGGGTCCGGGGTTGCGCCGTCGGTGTCGGTCAGCCGGTAGGGCTTGGCTGCGGTCGCGGCGGCAGCATCGAGTACAGCAGTCATCACTTCGCTCCGTTCGAGTCGGAAGTCTTGGAGATTCGGATGTTTCCGTGGGTGTCGATTCGTGCCGAGAATCCCGGGTGGATCGGGACGGTGGAGCTGAACTCCTCGATGACGGCAGGCCCGTCGATCGTGTCGCCTGCTCCGAGTCGCGCGCGGTCGTAGACGGTGGTGTCGACCCAGGAGTCGAAATATGCCTGACGCGAACCGGTTCGGGCCGAGGAAGCCCCTGAACCGGCAGCCACGGTTCGAGCGGCCGGACGCTGGATGGGGCCGATTCCGCTGACGCGCAGATTGACCCACTCGACGTGCTGAGCAGGGTCACCACGGAAGTCGTAACCGTACAGTTCGCGGTGTGCGTCGTGGAAAGCTTCGGCGGCGACGTCCATCAGATCGGTAGTGATCGCGCCTTCGCCGACGGGCACTCGCACCTCGAAGGCCTGGCCCATGTAGCGCAGGTCGGCCGTGCGGACGTAGCGGCGCTGCGTCTCATCGAATCCCTCTTCGGCCAAGGCGATCTCGGCAGAACCCGCCAGCGAGTCGAAGATGTCCTGCAACTCCGACGCCTGCAGACGGTCATGCCGTCCGACATGAGTCTGCACGTAATCGTTGCGCACGTCGACTGTCAGCAATCCGAAGGCCGATACGTTGCCCGGATCCAGTGGGACGAGCACGTCTTTCAAACCGAGGATGTCGATCAACTTGCACGCCAGTAGCGAGCCCGAGCCGCCGAACGTGACGAGGGTGAAGTCACGGACGTCGAGGCCACGCTTGACGGTGATCTGACGCAACGCGTTGGCCTGGTTCCACGCCGACACTTCGAGGATGCCGACAGCGCACTCTTCGAACCCGAGGTTCAGCTCGGAAGCCAACTGCTCGAGCCCTTTCCGCGCCAGCTCGGTGTCGAGTGGGATCTCACCGCCCAAGAGGTGGGGTGGGATGCGTCCGAGCAGTACGTGTGCGTCGGTGATGGTCGGTTCGCTGCCGCCCTTGCCGTAGCACAACGGTCCGGGATCGGCGCCTGCCGACTGGGGTCCGACGCGGAGCGTGCGTTCCGGCGTCATCCACGCAATCGAGCCACCGCCTGCACCGACGGTCACGACGTCGATCATCGGAATCTTCGACGGATAGTTTCCGACGCGTCCCTCGGTGGTCAGCGCGGGCTCACCGCGGACGACGACGGTGACGTCGGTCGAGGTGCCTCCGCCGTCACACGTCAGCACCTGGTCGACGCCGGCAGCATCGGCGATCAGTGCGGCGCCCAGTGCACCCGCAGCAGGGCCGGACAGAACTGTCGTGATGGGCTGGTGAACAACCTCTTTGGCCGACAGCACCCCACCGTTGGACTTCATGACGTAGAACGGAATGTCGCGTGATTCGCCGTCGGCCGTGGAGAACTCACGCAGACGGTTCGCAATGTTGTTGACGTAATTGCGGATGTTCGGCTTCACCGCGGCATCGACGAGCGTGGTGATGGACCGCTCGTACTCTCGGTACTCACGCAGCACCTGGCTGGAGATGCTGACGGTGGCCTCGGGGAACATTTCGTCGAGGATGTCCCGCACACGCTCCTCGTGCGACGGGTCGGCGTAGGAGTGCATGAGGCAGACACCGATGGTCTTGATGCCGTGGTCTTTGAAGAACTGTGCTGCGGCGCGGACGCTGCCCTCGTCGAGCGGGCGAATCTCGCTGCCGTCGAACGACAAACGGCCACCGACGGTCTTGACGCGGTCGGCAGGCACGATGCGGTCGGGCTTGACCCAGAAGTAGGAGTTGCCGTAGCCGTCGGGCACGGATTGACGAGCGATCTCGAGGACGTGTTCGTAGCCCTCGGTGGTGATGAAGCCGAGGTTCTCGACCTTGCCCTCGAGCAGCTTGTTGGTCGCGACGGTCGTGCCATGGCTGACAGCTCCGATAGAGTCGCCGTGCTCGCCGAGTTTTTCGAGCACCTTTTCGATGCCGGTGAGGAACCCCTCCGCGGGGTCGGACGGCGTCGACGGGGTCTTGGTGGTGACAATGGCGCCGGTCTCGTCGTCGACTGCCACGATGTCGGTGAAGGTGCCACCGGTGTCGATGCCGATCCGTATCTTCCTGGATTCCACTTCTTCCTCCGTACAATCGTTCCCGATGGGATTGATCCGATCGGCGCTGGCGTGTGATGCCATTCCACAGCGTGTGAGAGGAGGAATCTTTGTCAGATTTCGCCGAACCCGACGGGCACTCTTCGGCGCAGGCTCACGAGCGCACGAAAAACGCCCCGAACCATGGGAGATTCGGGGCGACATTCTTTGTCTACGGTGCTATCTGGAACGTCCTAGGAGTCCACCGATCACCACGCCGGTCAGGGCAATAACGGCACCAGCCGCAGCACTGACGAGCACCGTGCGCGCGTCGGTCCCTCCTGGCACCGGCGTCGCTCGCGGCACCTGATTCACCTGCTCCACAACGGCTTCCGAACTCGTCGCCGATTCGGGCGTTGCAACAGGCGTCGACGACGGGATTCCGTTGGCGATGACGCCGTCGATGCTCTTGAAGAACACTCCGGCCATCTTCTTCGCTACCCCGGTGATCATCCGCTGTCCGACGCCTCCCACCATCCCTCCGACGACTGCATCGGCGTCGTAGGACAGCAGGGTCCCTTGCTCGTTCTCCGTCAACGTAACCGTCACATCGGCCTTGACGGTGCCCGGCGCACCCGCACCGGACGCTGTCATCACGAACGAATTGGGCCGATCCTGTTGCGAGAGAACCACTTCACCGTCGTACACGCCCTTGATGGAGGCGACGCCCGCCATGATCGAAAGCTTGTAATGATTGTCGGTGAGTTGTTCGAGCGACTGCACTCCGGGAATCGTCGCGGCCAGTACGCGACCGTCCTGCAGGTTGTCGTACACCTCCTCGCGGGGTGCCGTGAGCTGTGCGGTGCCGACGATTCTCATGAATTCTCCTGTGCTGACTGCTGTGCGAGACGAAGTTCGAACAGCTCCGACGGTGAAATCGGCATTGATGTGATCGGAATACCCTCGGCGCTCTCGATGGCTGCGGCGATGACTGCGCTGGTGGGAATGACACCGGCTTCGCCCGCGCCCTTCATGCCCAACGGATTGAGTCCGGACGGCGTCACCGTGTGGTCCATCTCGAGAGAGTTCGGCATCTCGGTGACGAACGGCATCAAGAAATCCATGTACGACGCGTTGAGCATTTGCCCGTGCTCGTCGTAGACGATCCGCTCGTACAGCGCCCCGCCGATTCCCTGCGCCACAGCGCCCATGACCTGGCCTTCGACGATGCGCGGGTTGATCACGTTGCCGCAATCGTGGATGACCACGTACCGCAGCACGGTGATCTCCGCGGTGATCGGATCGGTTTCGACGATGGCGGCGTGCACTCCCGACGCGAACGTCGAATGCGGCGGCGAGTAGTACCCGGTTGCCTCCAGCCCGGGCTGTTCACCCTCGGGAATCGGAGGCTTGGTCATATCGGGGTCAGCCTTGGCGAACCCGGTCGCCAGCTTGGACTCGCGGTCGAACGCGTACCGCAGCGGATTGGACAGCACTGCAACGACACTCAGCGGAACCGACGTTCCTTCGACGCCCGGCTCGGTCCCGACCCGGCAGACATGGCCACCTCGGAGCTCGAGGTCGTGTGCATCGATGTCCAGAATTCCCGACGCGATCGTGCGGGCTTTCTCCGCAACCATCTGCGCTGCAACGTGGAACGCCGATCCGGACATGACCGCTCCGCGAGATGCGAAAGTTCCGACGGCATAACCGAATCGCCGGGTATCGCCGGTGACGATCTCGACGTCGGAGACATCGACCCCGAGGTCGTCGGCGACGATCTGCGCGAACGCGGTCTGGTGTCCCTGTCCCTGCGTCGTCAATCCCGTTGCAGCCTTGACCTTGCCTGACGTCTCGACGACGACGTGCGCGCCTTCGTACGGGCCGGGACCCGTTCCCTCGACGTACGCGCCGATGCCGATCCCGACGGTGCGGCCCTCGGCCTTGGCCTGCCTCTGGTACTCGGGGAACCCGTCCCAGTCGATGAGCTTCTTCAGCTTGTCGATGCCCGCCTGGTAGTCCCCCGTGTCGTAGATCAGAGGTCGACCGTCCTGGAACATCAGACCGAAGTCGTACGGCATATCCTCAGGGCGAACGAAATTGATCTCGCGAACGGCGATCTTGTCCTTACCGAGATGATCGGCGATCGCGTCCATCGCGCGTTCCATCGCGAAGACAGCCTGCGGTCGGCCCGCGCCTCGGTACGGGGTGACGAGGACGGTGTTGGTGTACAGCGAATAGGCGTCGACACGGAACGAATTCGGTTTGTACGGCCCCAGAACCTGTGTCGCCGTATTGATCATGACGATGATGCCGTACGGCAGATAGGCACCGTTGTCGTGCCAGAACGTGAAGTCGAACGCCAGCAGGCGGCCGTCGTCGTCGAACCCGATGTCCACCTTCTGAATCTGACCGCGCTCGTGCGCGCTCGAGATGAAGTGTTCGCGGCGATCCTCGACCCACTTGACCTCGTTCGACACGCCGGCGCGGCCGAGGCGTCGGGCAGCCCAGGTGACCATGACCTCCTCGGGCCACGGATGGACGATCTTAACGCCGAAACCGCCGCCGACGTCGGGTGCGATGCAATGAACCTTGTTGAGCGCCATGCCGAGACGAGCCGCGATCGCGGCCCGTGCCGAGGTCGACGTCTGAGTCGACGTCCAGAACGTCAGAGCATTCTCGTCGCCGTCCCATCGGGCGTAGACGCCCTTGCCTTCCATCGGCATGGACGCCGAACGTTCGATCTCGAGATCGAGCGTCAGACGGTTCGGGGCCGCAGCGATCTCGGCATCGACGTCGCCGAATCCGTGTTGCAGGCGCGCGGCGATGTTGTCCGGTACGTCGTCGTGCACGGCCGTGTTCGCCTGACGGGCGGTATCGATTCCGACGACGGCATCGAGCATCTCGTAGGTCACGTCGATCTTGGCGCACGCGTCCTCGGCGATGTACCGGTTGTCGGCGACGACCATCGCGATTGCCTCGCCGACGTGGTTGACCTCGTCCTTGGCGAGCGGATATCCGTTACGAGCAGCCACGATCGCCGGGTGCGGAATCAGCAGAGGAAGGTTCTCGGCCATCTCCTCCGAGTCGTCGAGGAGGTCGTCGTAGACGTAGATCGCGTGGACACCGGGAACTTCCAGTGCCGGATCGATGTCGATGTCGACGATCCGCGCGTGTGCGTGCGGCGACCGAACGAATGCGGCGATCAGGGCACCGTGACCGAGGTCGTCGAGATACCGACCCTGGCCGCTGAGTAGACGCGTATCCTCCTCACGCGGAATGGGTTTGCCGAAGAACTTGGTCGACGAGCCCAGTACGTGTTCGGTATCGACCTGCGTGCTCATGAACGCCCCGCCCTTCCGCCGACGGGCTGCGTGCTCCCCCGCACCTGGCGGTCCAGCGCATCTCGGGTGGCTTCGTTGTCGACGCCGAGCGGGAATTGCCCCGCGCGCTCGCGTGTGATCTCCGCGGCTCGAAGAACCGATGCGCGGATGTTCTGGTATCCGGTGCAGCGACATAGGTTCCCGGCGATGGCTTCGGTCGCCTCGTCGTGCGTCGGATCGGGGTTGTCCTCGAGAAACGCGGCGATGGTCGTCACGAAACCTGGTGTACAGAATCCACACTGAAGTCCGTGACAGTCCTTGAGTGCCTGCTGAACCGGGTGTAGCGTGCCGTCGGGTTCGACGAGTCCCTCGACCGTCGTGACGGAATGTCCTTCGAGACTGGCTGCGAGAACGAGGCACGAGCGGACCGGGTTCCCATCGAGCAGGACGGTGCACGCACCACATACACCGTGCTCGCAGCCGACGTGAGTCCCTGTGCGGCGCATGTGATGTCGAATCGCGTCCGAGGCCAGTGTGCGAGACGGAAGCACGACGGTCTCGGTGACGCCGTTCAGCGTGAACGTGACGGCAACATGATGCTCGCCTGTGTCGGCTTGAAGTTCGGACAATTGATCGTCGATGGACTTCGGCATTACAACCTTCCTACGAGTACGCGATCCGCGCTCGCATCCCGAGCCGCCGCGAATCCGACACGGCTGGTCAATGCGGATACGAGCTGAGATCGATATGCGGCCGTTGCATGGATGTCGGCATCGGTTTCGATTGTGTCGCGGGCTAGTTCGCCGACTGCTCGCCACTGTGGGTCTCGTTCGTCGGTCGCCGACGCCCCGGCAAGCGCGTCGCTGTAATCGACGACGACGCCGAGTTCGCCGGCCGAGATGTAGGTCATCCGGGCCGTGATCACGTGCCCATCGACGATCTCTACCTGCGCGACGACGCCGACCAGAGCGTAGTCGCCGTGGCGTCGGGCAATCTCGTCGATTGCCGTGCCCATACCCGCCCGGGCCGGAGGAACACTCACCGACAGCGCGATCTCGTCGGACTCGAGTGTGCTTTCCAGGGGCCCGGCGAACAGGTCGCCCGAGTCGATGACGCGTTGCCCACGTATCGATTGGACGGTGACCTGCCCGCCGAGCAGCGTCAGCACGGCGGGCATCTCTGCTGATGGGTCCGCATGCACGATGGATCCGACGGTCGTTCCGCGATTGCGAATGGTCGGGTGCGCCACCAGGTTCAGTCCGCGGCTCAGCAGGGGCTGAACGTCGCGGGCCTCGGCATGGTTGTACAGCGCGGAATGCGTGACCAGGGCTCCGAACTCGACCCCCGAGTCCGGCGAGACGGTGACGACGTCCAGGTCGCGCACCGCACCGATGTCGACGATGTGTGCGGGCGCCGCCAACCTCATCGACAGCAGCGGAACGAGCGACTGACCACCGGCCATCACCTTGCCCTCGTGGGAGACCTCGGAAAGGATGCGGCACGCCTCCTCGACCGTGGTCGGCCGGTGGTACGTGAGCGGCGACGGTTTCATGTCTCGATCCTGCCTGTCATAGTGCGTTCGCAATGTGTGGAGATGTGACAACAGTCACGCCCGCGAGCTGGCAACCTGCGTCATGTCAGCTGTTTGGCGGGAGGCGCCTCCGGCGTCGTGTCATCCTTTCGAGGCGCGGTGTAGCCGTCGAGCTCGGGGTTGCGGGAGCCGATGAACCGGCAGAAGTGGTACATCACGATGACGACGATCGTGCCGAGAGAGATGCCGCCGAGCGAGAACGTGTCGCTGAACGTCAGGGCGGTGTCGCCGATACCGATGATGAGGCCGGCCGCGATCGGCATCATGTTTAACGGGTTTCCGAAGTCGACGCCGTTCTCCTTCCAGATCTTGGCACCGAGGAGGCCGATCATCCCGTAGAGGACGACGGTGATTCCGCCGAGAACGCCACCCGGTGTCGCCGAGATGAAGGCACCGAACTTGGGCGAGAAACCGAGCAGCATCGCGACGACACCGGCTACGAAGTAGGCCGCCGTGGAGTAGACGCGGGTAGCTGCCATGACCCCGATGTTCTCGGCATACGTCGTGGTGGGAGACCCACCGACGCCACTGGCGATGGCCGTCGCGAATCCGTCACCGGCGAGCGCGCGGCCCATGTACGGATCGAGGTCGTCCTTGGTCATCTCCGCAACGGCTTTGACGTGGCCGGCGTTCTCTGCGATCAGCGCGATGACGCCGGGAAGAACGAGCACGACGAACGTCAGGCTGAACGACGGCGCATGGATGCCGACGACACCGTTGGCCTCGTCCGAGAACGGCGGTAGACCGAACCACGACGCCGACGACACCGAGTCCCAGTTGACGCGGAAATGCTCGGTGATCGCGCCGGCATTGGCGTCGTACGAGGTAATCGGGCCGGACACCTTGTCGAGAACCCATGAGACGACGTAGCCCAGAATCAGAGCAAGGAAGATCGCGATGCGTCCCATGAAGCCGCGCAGCGCCACCGACATCACGATCAGAGCGACCATCACCAACAGCGCAACCCATTGATCCTGCGGCCAATACAGCCCCGCCACGACGGGCGCGAGATTGAAGCCGATCAGCATCACCACCGCTCCCGTGACCGCAGGCGGCAGCAGTTTGAAGATCAACCGTCCGCCGAGGAAGTGAACGGCGACGCCGATCAGGCCGAGGACGAGTCCGGACACCAGGATCGCGCCGGTCACTTCCGCCGACGTTCCCCCCTGGGCGCGAATGGCGGCGATACCACCGACGAAGGCTGCCGACGTCCCGAGGAAACTGGGAATTCGCCCCTTCACGACCAGAAGGAAGAAGATGGTGCAGAAGCCCGACATCATCACGGCCAGTTGAGGATTGAGCCCCATGATGATCGGGAAGACGAAGGTCGCGCCGAACATCGACACGACGTGCTGGCCGCCCAGTCCGATGGTCCGTCCCCAGCTGAGTCTTTCACCGGGAGCGACGACGTCGCCGGGAGCGACCGTTTTTCCATCTCCGTGCAGGGTCCAAATCGGCATGATCGGCCTTTCGTGCAGAGGAAGGCGGTTCACACTCTGTGTTCCAGCTCACAAACCGCCCCTGATGCATCTGAACGCTATTACAGCCGATCGGGGGCGACGTGATGACAATCTGACAGATCGAAGACCCTCGGATTGGCAGGATTAGTGATTGATGCCGCGCATCGCGATTATCTTCAGTGCTAGGGACAGGTCCAGTCGCAATTCCGGCTGCGCAGTGAACGAGCCCAACATTTTCTCGAGCTTCACAACTCTGTAACGCAGTGTGTTGTAGTGGAAGTGGAGCTTGCGAGCAGTCTCCGCGATGTTGATGTTCGTCGCCAACAACACCTCAAGAGTGTTCCGCATGTCCTGCGCCTCCGCGGTGTCGTCGGTGAGCTCGCGGAGCGTCTCTCGAGCGAAGTTCTCGAGTTCGTCCTCGTCCTCCACGAGGGACAGCAAGCGATAGACGCCGAGATCGTCGAAGTTGGTCAGCGACCACTGGCCCGAAATGCGGCGCCCCACTGTCAAAGCCGTTCGTGCCTGACTGTAGAGGGCAGGCACTCCGTCGGTGGTCTCCGCTGTCCGGGAGACCCCGACACTGAACGGCCTTCTGCCACCGCCTCCTTCACCCCGGACCACACTGACGAGGTCACGCACGAGTGCCATCGTGTCGTTGCCGACGCCCATGACGATCACGGTTTCGCCTGTCAGTGCTGTCACCGCCGCACCGGGATCTCGATGGGCGATCGCACCCGAGAACGCCATCGCCTGACGGTCGACGACCGGAAGCCGGTGCGTGGAATTCGTCGATTCGTCCGGTACTGGATCGGGCTCGATGCTGACGACAACCAGCGGCCGGCCGAAATCCCACCCGAACGTCTTCGCGTGCGTGACAACATGTTCGGTATCACCGGCACGGCCCACCATCAGATCGTGGATGAAGTTGGCTCGATGCCGCTCTTCGACGGAGGCCACGGCCTGTTGACGCGTGACAACAAGGGCACACACCGCTGCAGCGCGTTCGACAAGATACAGATCATGCTCGGTCATCACGCGATCCCACGTGAACAGAGCCAGCCGCCCGTGATCGATGTGGTTGGCCGAGACCGCCGCGATCGCGCCCGAATGACCGTCGAACACGTGCAGACCGAGTCCACCTTCGACGGTGTCGGTCCGCAACCTACCGGTGGAGTCGAGAGCGGGGCTCGTCGACAATCGCCTCCGTCCCGCGGCGTCACCCGCGCGGCTGATCTCGCGGCCGTCCGATGTGGTCAGCAGTACTGTCCCGTTCAGCTCACGCGCCGCGACTCCGGCCAACTCTGCCAGGCCGCCGCCGGCCATGACGACGTCGACCAGCAGTTTTCGCACTCGCTCTGCCTCGAACATGGCCGATACCTGTGTTTCCTCCACTGCGACGCGGTTGCGGGACAGTGGGTGATCCCCGTCGCCGTGGAACGCGACGATGGGCAGACCGACCTGTGCGGCGGCATCGATCATCTCGGGTTCGAGGTTCCACCCGTCACCGTCGAATTGCACTGCGAGCGCGGCGACTCCGCGCGAGCTCAACCGGCCGATGAACGCCGTCGCAGGTTCGGTGACCAGACCCAGGGTGCGGGGCGTCGTGATCAGAAGTTGGCCGCGCCTGAGCCACGGTCCGATGTCCGGGACCGCCATGAAACCGACCCGTCGCACGTCTACCCCGTCGACCTCCCCCACGACGATCGACGACGAGGGCAGCAACGCAGACCGGAGAAGTTCGGTGAGGGCCTCTGCTTCAGGAGCTTCAGGAATGGAGACGGACCTGACAGACACTGGGCGGGCACCTCGGATTTCATTTCACTCGCGAAAAGGGGGATTCGCGAAGAGACGATCCTAACGCTCACCGGCCGGCGCGGCAGGACATTGGGTTACGCGGATGAACTGAGACCGTGAATCGGACCGCGGCGGTGACGCAGTTCCTCACCGGTCGCCCGGTTCATCGTCTTGGTGACCTCCGCCAGCACTGCCAATGCGGTCTCCGCAGGGGTACGGGAGCCGAGGTCGAGGCCGATGGGTGAGTGTAGGCGCGCACACTGCTGCGGCGTGATGCCGTGGTCTCTCAGAAGGCCGACGCGTCGCTCATGGGTGGATCGGCTACCCATCGCGCCGACGTACCCGGCGTCGGAGCGCAGGGCGAGGTTCAGCAGCGGTATGTCGAACTTCTCGTCGTGGGTCAGCACCACGATGGCCGTGCGTGAATCGACGGGCGCGGTCGCCAGAAACCTGTCCGGCCACATGACGACCACCTCGTGTGCCGCCGGAAACCTCGCGGGCGTCGCGAACACCGGCCGCGCGTCGACGACAGTGACGTGGTAGCCGGCGAAGACTGCGAGAGTGCTTACGGCAGAGGCGAAATCGATTGCACCGAACACATACATGCGCGGCAGGGGTGCGTGTATTTCGACCAGTATGTCCTGGTCGGTTCCGAGACGCGCAACGACGACGTCCGACTCGCCGCCGCGCAGTCTCGCTTTTATGTCCTCGATTTTCCGACTCGGCAGCGGCAGGTCACCCTGGTGGTTCTCGGTGTCGACGACGAGGTGACGCGACGGTTCGCCGTCGACGAGAGTCGTCAACACCGCGACCGGCCGATCCGATGCAAGACGCTCGCACACACCCCCGAAGCTCGGCCACTGTGAACCGACCAGTTCGACGAGGACTTCGATCCTGCCGCCGCACGTCAGCCCGACCCCGAATGCGTCGTCGTCGCTGACGTCGAAGGTCTCGATGCGCGAGTTGCCGTCGGCAAGAACGTCACGTGCGGTCTCGTACAGCGAGCTTTCGATACAGCCGCCCGACACACTCCCGACGACCTCGCCGTTTCGGTTCACGGCCATCGCAGCACCGGGCCGACGCGGAGACGAACGCCAAGTGCGCGTCACCGTCGCGAGTGCGAACGACTCGCCGCTGTCGAACCAGCTGTGTACAGCAGCAGATATATCCCGCACCGTCTCTTACCTCCGCTCGCTGACCTTCGGCCTCACGGTAGCCGTAGCAGCCAGGTCGTTCGGTCACAGAAGTCGCCTAAAAGTGGGCTCACTCGTTGTGCACTGTCGCCGACGCGCCGAACCGCGCCCTCGACCATCGTCAATCCTCGACCCCGGTTGGACGAGAAGAACGAGGAACGCATCAATGGACGAACTACTCAGCGGAACAAAAGTTCTCGACCTGACCCGGGCGCTCGCAGGTCCGCTCTGCACGTCGTTGCTGTCGGACTTCGGTGCCGACGTGATCAAGGTGGAACCCCTTGCCACAGGCGACAGCTCACGTCAGTGGCCTCCGTTCGACGACGACCGGAGTCTGTACTTCACCTCGGTCAACCGGGGAAAGCGTTCTGTGGCCGTTGACTTCCGGAGCGACTCGGGTCGAGAGTTGTTGCACAGGTTGGCCCTCGATGCCGATGTGCTCGTCGAGAACTTCCGACCGGGGGTACTGGCGGACATGGGCCTCGATCCCCAGGAGCTCGAACGTGAGAATCCTCGACTGATCGTCATGAGTGTCAGCGGATTCGGTCCGGTGGGACCCGACCACCTCGCCGCAGGCCTCGACCAAGTGGCACAGGGCATGTCCGGTCTGATGTCCGTGACGGGCGACGCCGGAAGTGCGCCGATGCGGGTCGGAATCCCGATCGTCGACACGGTGTCGGGTATCTACGCGGCCCTCGGTATCGCAGCAGCTTTGGCGGCCCGTGAGCGCGACGGACGCGGCCGACGCGTCGAGACGTCGCTGTTGGAATCGGCCATTTCGATCATGACGTTCCAGGCGCAGAACTACATCAGCACGGGCCGCGTCGCGGAACCGAACGGCAACACGCATCCGTCGATCACACCGTACGGCGTGTTCGATACCGCCGACTTTCCGATCACCATTGCTACTGGAACCGAAAAGCATTGGATCTCATTGTGTTCGGTTCTCGGTGCGCCAGAACTGGCTGAGCGAGCCGATTACGCCACCGGCAAGCAACGGACACAACATCGAGAGCAGCTGACGAAGGAAATCCTCGAACTGCTGACCGTCAAGACGGCTGCCGAATGGATCGAGCAGATGCGCGCGGCGGGAATTCCCTGCGGCCCGATCCACACCATCGATCAGGTCTTCGACGATCCGCAGGTGCGCGCGCTCGACATGGTTCAGGAAACGGAAGGGCCCGACGGACGCTCGACTTCCGTGGTGCGGGGGCCATTCTGGGTCGACGGGAAGGTTCTGCCGGTACGCAAGGCACCGCCGATGACATTGGGCGCGGACACGGTCGAGGTGCTGACCGAATTGGGCCTCGGCGCAGAGGAGATCGTCGAACTGCGCAGGAGTGCGGTCATCTGATCGTCTCTGCTAGCGGGGCGAACTCGCGATCCGGTCGGCGACGGCGAGAGCGTCGGCCTCACGCCATGGTCGGGCTACGATCTGTAGCCCGACCGGTAAACCGTTGCGAGCCTGAGCAATCGGAACGACGACCGACGGCAGACCGAGAACACTGATCGCCCGGCAGCTCGCAAGCGCGTCCATCCAGGTCAGCTCTCGTCCTCGGACGGTGAATGATTCCTGCCCCAGCGGAGGCGCGAGAATCGACGCGACGGGCATGATCAGCACGTCGCCCATCTCGTCGAGGAACTGTTGAACGAGCTTTGCTCTTTCGGCCCAGAGGTTCTCGTCGAGGTGTTGGGGCCTTGCGTCCAGAGCGGCTCGTATTTCGGACGTCAACTGTTCGGTCTCGGTACCGACGAGGGCGCGAATATCGGCGTGCGACTCGGTTGCCCGCAACGTGGAGAACAGTGCGTTGCCCCGGGCGAGTGCAGTGCCGTCGTATTCCTTTGCCTGTAGCGTGCGTGCAGCAGCGGACACAGCATCGACGATCTCGTCGTCGACGGGCATCGTTCCTTCGCCGGGTGCCCATCGGATGTCCAACGTGTTCGTATTCACTGACTTCTCTACGGGCGCGAGAGCGGGATTCGACAGAACGTTCAGGGCGAGTTCAAGGTCCGGGAGATTCCGCGCCAGCGGCCCGATCGTCTGAATGACCCCGTGCACCGTCACCGGATTTGCCAGGACGTGACCGTCGAACACGACTCCGGGAATCTGCCCGTCCGTGTCGACTCGGCCCAGTGTCGGCCTGATCGACACCAACCCGGTGCAATGTGCAGGCCAGCGGACCGAACCACCGAAATCGGTGCCGAGACCCAGCACGCTCAGACCAGCTGCGACCGAGGCGGATTCACCACCGCTCGAGCCGCCGGGCGAACGCGGGATCCCGTCGGCAATCAGCGGACTCGTCGTGACCCCGAACAGGTCGTTGCGAGTGAGTCCGCACGCTCCGAACTCCGGCGCATTCGTCTTTCCGACGAGCACGGCACCTGCGGCCTTGAACGCGGCCACCGCGGTGGCGTCGCGCATCGGGATGTTCGACGCCAGCGCGCGGGACCCAGCGGTAGTACGAACCCCCGCCGTCGTGATGGTGTCTTTCACCGTGAACGGAACGCCGGCCAAGGGACCGAGGATGTCCCCTGCTTCTCGTCGGCGATCGAGATCGTCTGCAGCGGCCAATGCGTCCTCGGCACAGACCGTGACGATCGCGTTGAGCTCGGGGTTGTGCCTATCGATCGCGGACAGATGGTCCTGAACGACCTCGCGCGCAGTGACGTCGCCGTCCCGGACGGCTGAAGCTATCGAGCGTGCTGTTCTTCCCACCCACGTGTCGACGTCCACCCGCGCCCTCTCGCTCGACTTCACCGAAACGAACCTAGGTTTAGGGCGGTAGGCAACATACGACCACAATCGACACAGAATGGTGCGAGACGCTGGCAGGTTCTGCCACATCCACAGCGTGTACGACTTGGAAGGATGACCAGGATGCCCGTGAGTTGGATTCGTGTGGTCGCCGTCGTGTTCGCCGTGAGCTGGGGCGCGAACCAGTTCGCGCCCATGCAGCTCGTCTATCGCGAGACCGTGGGCCTGACCAGCACCGCGTTCACCGCCATGTTGGGCAGCTACGCGCTCGGGCTGATTCCGTCGCTGCTGTACTTCGGTCGACTTTCGGATCGGCGTGGGCGACGGCCCGTCGTGCGGCCGATGATCGGCGTCACGGTCCTGTCGACGATCGTGCTCGCCCTCGGCGCCGACATGCCGGCTCTGCTGTATCTCGGCAGAGTGCTGGCCGGGGTCGCGTCGGGAATGGCTTTCACCGCGGGCGGTGCGTGGATCAAGGAACTGAGCGACAGCCCGGGCAGCGGTGCGCGTCGCACTGCCGTTGCACTGTCGGCCGGCTTCGGGTGCGGCGCTCTGTTCGCGGGACTGATCGCGCAGTGGCTACCGGCCCCGGACGTGCTGCCGTATCTCGTGCACCTCGCGATGATGGCTGTGACGGGTGTCCTCGTGTGGACGGTTCCTGAGACCCGCACGCGCGTCGAGGATTTTGCCCCGCAGACAATGCCGGTCATCAGACAGCGTTGGTTTCTCGCCGGCGTCGCACCGTGGGCGCCGTGGGTGTTCGGTACTGCGACAGTCGCGTTCGCAACGCTGCCGCCTCACGTCGCCGACGTCACCGGCTCGCTCTCGGTGGCATTCACGGGAAGTACTGCGGCACTGACGCTCTGGACGGGTGTTGCAGTGCAACCGACCGCCCGACGCCTGGCCGGCCGCGGCGACAAGGTCCCCGTCGGGGTCGGCGTCGGGCTCGGATGTCTGGGATTCGCGCTTGCTGCGGTCGCATTGGGCACGGGCGGCGTAGTATCCGTCATCCTGATCGTGGCCGCGGCGGTACTGCTGGGATCGTGTTACGGAATGCTGCTGGTTTCGGGGTTGGTCATCGTCGAGAATCGAACACCCCCGGGTGGCGACCTGTCCACCGCTACCGCGGTCTACTACTGCTTCGTATACCTGGGATTCGCCGTGCCGCTACTTCTAACGCTGACATCGCCGACTGTCGGACTCACGATCGCCGCGGGACTCATGGTCACCGGGTACGTGATTGCTTCGCTGCAGGCTCGGAAGGTGCCCCAAAATGCATGAATGGCTCATTCATGTTGACAGACAACAGAATGGGCGGTTCTTGCGGTACGCGTCGTGCGCGCGAATGTATAGCGGGCTATACATTCGCGCGCACGTGCGCGAAGCGCCTACTCGCTTACGGACGCCAATGCATCGTTGAACGTCTTGCTCGGGCGCATGACGGCTGCGGTGGCCTCGGGATCCGGGAAGTAGTATCCGCCGATCTCGACCTCCTTGCCCTGAACTTCGTTGAGCTCGTTGACGATTGCCTCTTCGTTGTCGGCCAGCGTCTGAGCGAGACCGGTGAAGTGCTTCGCGAGCTCCGCATCCTCGGTCTGCGCGGCGAGTTCCTGCGCCCAGTAGAGGGACAGGTAGAACTGGCTGCCACGGTTGTCGAGCTCACCGGTGGAACGCGACGGTCCCTTGTCGTTCTCGAGGAGCTTGCCGGTGGCTGCGTCGAGGGCGTTCGCGAGAATCTTCGCCTTCTTGTTGTCGGTCTTGATACCGAGGTCCTCGAGGCTGACCGCGAGCGCGAGGAACTCGCCGAGGGAATCCCAACGAAGGTGGTTCTCCTCGATGAGCTGCTTGACGTGTTTCGGCGCAGAACCACCTGCACCCGTCTCGTACAGTCCACCGCCTGCCATCAGCGGCACGATGGACAGCATCTTGGCACTGGTGCCGAGTTCCAGAATCGGGAACAGGTCGGTCAGGTAGTCGCGCAGGATGTTGCCGGTCGCCGAGATGGTGTCGAGCCCACGGATCAGGCGTTCCATCGTGTACCGGATCGCGCGGACCTGCGACATGATCTGGATGTCGAGACCCTCGGTGTCGTGATCCTTCAGGTACGTGCGGACCTTGCCGATGAGCTCGTTCTCGTGCGGACGGTACGGGTCGAGCCAGAAGACGACCGGCATGCCCGAGTTGCGGGCACGAGTCACGGCAAGCTTGACCCAGTCCTGGATCGGAGCGTCCTTGACGATGCACAGACGCCAGATGTCGCCTTCTTCGACGTTCTGGGTCAGCAGAACCTCGCCCGTCGCCAGGTCGGTGATGTTGGCGACGCCGCCCTCAGGTACCTCGAAGGTCTTGTCGTGCGAGCCGTACTCTTCCGCCTTCTGCGCCATCAAGCCGACGTTCGGAACGGTGCCCATCGTGGTGGGATCGAACGCACCGTTGGTCTTGCAGAAGTTGATCATCTCCTGGTAGATCCGGAAGAAGGTCGACTCCGGGCTGACCGCCTTGGTGTCCTTCGGGCGGCCATCGGCGCCCCACATCTTGCCGCCTGCGCGGATCATCGCGGGCATCGATGCGTCGACGATGACGTCGCTCGGTGAGTGGAAGTTCGAGATGCCGCGTGCCGAGTCGACCATGGCGAGCTCGGGACGCTTCTCGTGGCACTTGTGCAGATCGTCGACGATCTCCTCGCGCTGCGCGCTCGGAAGGGATTCGATCTTGCTGTACAGGTCGGACAGACCGTTGTTGACGTTGACGCCCAGCTCGTCGAACAGCTCACCGTGCTTGGCGAACGCGTCCTTGTAGAACACCTTGACTGCGTGGCCGAACACGATCGGGTGCGACACGCGCATCATCGTGGCCTTGACGTGCAGAGAGAACATCATGCCCGTCTTGTAGGCGTCCTCCATCTGCTCTTCGTAGAACTCGATGAGCGCCTTCTTGCTCATGAACATGCTGTCGATGACGTCACGGTCGGTGAGCGAGACCTTGTCCTTGAGCACGATGGTCTTGCCGCTGGTCGTCAGCAGCTCCATCTTGACCTCGCGGTCGCCTTCGACGGTCATCGACTTCTCGCCGTGGTAGAAATCGCCGTGGCGCATGTGCGCGACGTGCGTGCGCGACGCGGGAGACCACTCGCCCATGCTGTGCGGGTGCTTGCGGGCGTATTCCTTGACGGCCTTCGGCGCGCGGCGGTCCGAGTTACCCTCACGCAGAACAGGGTTGACGGCGCTACCGAGGCACTTGGTGTAGCGGTTCTTGATCTCTGCTTCTTCGTCGGTCTTCGGGTTGCCCGGGTAGTCGGGAAGTGCGTAACCCTTGCCCTGCAGTTCCTTGATGGCTGCCAGCAGCTGCGGGACGGACGCGCTGATGTTCGGCAGCTTGATGATGTTGGTCTCGGGCAGTTGCGTCAGCCGACCCAGCTCGCCGAGGTTGTCCGGCACCCGCTGCTCTTCGGTGAGGTAATCCGGGAATTCGGAAAGGATGCGGCTCGCGACCGAGATGTCGGTCGATTCGACGTTGATGTCTGCTGCACCCGCGAATGCCCGGATGACGGGCAGAAAAGCGTGGGTGGCGAGCATCGGCGCTTCGTCGGTCAGTGTGTAGATGATGGTCGGCTGTTTCGCACTCATGTTCTGCCTTTGCCTCAGTGTCCGTCGACGCAACGCTTCGTGTGCTTGCGTCCTCTTCAACCCTAAACTTTGACGTAACATTACGCGCGTACTGCCAGACGCGGAGAACCCCCCGCCTGCTGCGGAAAGTTACTCGCCAGTACCGATCTTGGTCACCCGAACCGGCCGGAGCGAGGGCGCCCCCGAGTCACTCTGAGTGACCGGAAAGCCACATTCGGTCCGAAACCCGGGCCGGACAGAGCGAGGGCGGCCTCCAGTCACTCAGAGTGACCGGAAAGCCACATTCGGTCCGAATTCCAGGCCGGTCCGAAACCCGGACCGGCCGAACCCCAGGCGGCCGAACAGCCGGGCGACCGGCGAACCCGGGGGCGGCCCGCGCCACGAATCACCTGTTCGGTCGTTCGAACGACACAGCTTCTCGTGTCGACCCCCATGTTCGCGCAGTTCGCGCGCGCCGGGTTTCGCCGAAGTCGGTGAGAACGGAAAAGTGCGTCCCCGCAGGGCGTTACAGTGGTTCGTGGAAGGAGTCGAGACAACGGCTCACCTCCCATCTAGGAGTGCCCGCATGTCCGAGGACGCCGACTTCGACACGGAGATCGATGCCGCGTGGGAGCGATTCTGCGCCCGGCTCTGCACCTACCTCGAGAACATGGAGACCGGCGATCTACTGACCATCTGTCCGGGTGGTGGGAAACGCCGGGACGACCTGTACCTGACGGTGGCGAACGAACTCGGCGGCCGTCTCGTCGGTGACGCGGCCATGAACGGGCCTCTCGCAGCGGCCGTTTCGTACGAGCACACGACACTGCTGGCCGAACAGGGGTGGACCGAGTACGACGTCGACGACGGTCCGCAACGCACTTTCCGTGTCGAGGCCCGTCCGCACGCCCTGGCACAGGCAGTCGTCGTGCTCATCAGAGACGTGCGCGGGATTGCGCATCCGACGTTCCTGGCCGCCAGCGCAGTCGGCGCACCGGTCACGCGGGTCTTCGACAGCGGTTCACAGCTGAAGGACTGGACGGTCGATCCCTTACGTGCTCGTCTGGTCGCCGAGGTGGATACCGCTCTCGAATCGATCACCGGGTCCGCGCCGGTCCGTGACGACGATGGCGACGTCATGTTCGAGGCAGGACGGCACACCGCCTACGCGAGGATTCTGGACAAGGAACCGGTCGTGGAGCTGTATGCCGTGTTCGCGATTCACACGCGAGCCCCCACCGTGGACTCCGTCGTGGTGGACCTGTCCACGTCGTGGCCGGATATCAAATTCCTGCCCAACCACACTCACGTCGTGGCGTCGACACGAATCGACTGCGCGCCGGTCGTGGAGGAACATCTCGGGCGGCGTCTCGGCATGTTCTTGAAGTTCGTCGAGCAGGAGGGCGACGAGATCACCGTCAGGTTGTCCAGGGATGCCGGAATGCGTGTACCCACCCACGCGTTGCTGTCCGACCAGTTCAGACGAATTCGGCTGGCAGACATGGATGCCGCCTCGTTGACGTTTACGGTCGGATACGAGGCTCGTGAGCTCGGGTTCAGCTCTCCGATGCTGCACGACGCGATGGCCCTGGCAGCTGCCGCTCACCTCCATCAGAGGCGTGCCGGTAGCGAAGCAGGAAGCGACCCGTACATCGTTCATCCGCTTCGAAACGTGTTGCGGCTCGTACGATTCGGGTGCACGGACGAGGTCGTTCTGGTGGCGGCCGCCCTGCACGACACGGTCGAGGATCAGACCGACAGAATCGTATCGTTGCTCGACGCGGGCACACCGGCGACCCACGACAATGCGCTGGCCGTCATCGCGCGCCACTTCTCACCTTCGGTGTCAGACGTGGTGGCTTCCGTTACCAATCCTCCTACGCCGCACGGACTTTCGATAAACGAGAAGAACCGCGCCTACGCCGAACATGTTGCGGCCGCGATCACGGATCCGCGGGTATTCCTGGTCAAGCTGTCGGACTTCATCGACAACGCGGGCAGCGTGGAGTATCTCGCCGACGAGAGCAAGCGAATCAGACTGCGCGACAAGTACTCTCCGATGGCCCAGATATTCCTCGACGCACGTGAAACTTTGGGAGACTCGCTGAACCTGACCGCCGAGGGCACGCGCCGTCTCGACGCCCGTCTGGGTAGGTTGGCGCGAGCGCTGGGGTGACCCGCCCGTGTCACGCCAGTGCCCAGCCCACGATTGCGGCAACGATGCAGAGGAAGAAGATCATCGCGATGATCTCCTCCGCCGCATCCTTGCCGCCCTTCTTGCTCACTCTCCGCGCGCGGCGCGACGGTCTGCTTCGGAGAAGCCCGCCGCGGGAGGCGCGCCCATCACTCGCATCGCAGCGCGTTTGCGGTCCTGGTAGTTGGCGACCGAGTCGAACGCCGCAGTGACCCCGACGGTTGTCGACACGTAGGTCATCGACTTGTCCGGCGCGAAGCCCAGGTCGGTACCGACGTCGACCGCGTCGATGTTGGACCCCAGGAACACGAAGTCCCACTGGTAGTCACGTTCCTGCTGCTCGATGAGCGCACGCACAGCCGTATTCGTCCATTCGCGGCTGGCGTTCTCGTGCCCGTCCGTCATCACCAGGACGGTCACAGAACCGGGGCGCTGATCGTCGGGCAGGGCCGACAGCTCGGCGCCGACCTCGGTGACGAGCCGGCCGATGGCGTCGTACAGCGCGGTGGTGCCACGGGATTCGAGGACCAGCGGCGGAACATCGGCGATAGGCCGCGAGCTGTAGACCACCTCGTACCGATCGTCGAACTGCGCAAGCGTGACGACGGTATCGCCCTCCTGCGCACGTTCTTTCGCGATGAACGAGTCGAAACCACCGCGCGTGTCGTCGGCGATTGACTGCATCGAACCCGAGCGATCGAGCACTGCAGCAACAAGAGACAACTGAGGATTGGTCAACGGAACCTCCGGAGGGGAAATGCGCCCGAGATGACGCGATAACTCATGATGGGCGAACCATACCGAGGGGTACCGACAAAAACGGCTACGCTCGGCCCGTGAGCTGCCTTCGCTTCGCGAGGGGCGCCATCGCGAACCAACGCTTGCAGCTACGCGTCAAAGTGCTGGGCTCCGAGTAGCCCAACTGACGTGACACCTCCGAGAGCGAAACATCGACGTTCGACAGCAAGCTCAGTGCGAGTTCTCGCCTGGCGTCGTCGACCAGCGTTTCGAAGCTCTTCCCCTCCGCCCCCAGACGCCGCTGCAGTGTCCGCGGGTGAAGCACCATCAGCGCCGCCACACGATCCAACGTGGCCGCGGCTGCAGGCAACGATCGCACGATCAACGCAGACACCGCGTCGTGGAATGCGACGTGCGCGTCCCTGCCCGCCATGAACCGGACAGCCAGGTCGTATGCAAGTGGATCCACTCGCGGTAAGTGCCGATGCATGATCCCGCGAGGGAAAGTCAATGAATTGCGTTCGCACCCGAAATCAACCGCACACCCGAAATAGTCCGTGTACGTGCGCATTTCCGAAATACGTGGATGCTTGAAAGAAATGTGCGTCGGATGGAAATCCCTGCCGGCCATCATCCTGAACGTCTGTAGCGTCACGCCCAACGCGAGTTCCACGACGTGTGCGCGATACGGCAACCGATGCAGGACGGTATCGACCCCGTAAGACACATCGACCTCGCCGACGGCGAGTTCGACGGCGATTGCAGGGCTGTACACGTGCGCATAACGCGCGACGCCCGCCAACGCGTCACCGATCGTGTCCGCGCTGCGAGCCGCGATCGCGACGGGACCGAGTATGTCGGGATCCTGTCGGGAAGCGAGCCTGAGCGCGAAGTCCGACACACCCAGCTCTCTCGCACACAGGCCGAGCAGCGTCGAGAGCGCACTGAACGGCACAAAGTTGTCGTATGTCCCGATCACAGCGAGATCGATCCCGACGCGGTCGCAGAATTCGAACGGATCTCCCCCGCACTCCTCGATCAGCTCGGGCACCCGGCTGAGGGAAGACCCGCTGATCAAGTCCGCCATGTGTCGAAATGTAAAAAACATGGCGTGTGATGTCAATTTTTCGGCAGCGGGGGCCGTGATGATCGACACAGGGGCTTGTTCACCGTCGAACGCCTCCAGGAGGTCAACCATGACGACACGCATCGACCGCGACACATTGTTCATCGATGGGCAATGGCGTGAACCGGACACCGGTAACCGCATCACCGCAGTTTCCCCGCTCACCGAACAGGAGATCGGCTCGTTTCCTGCTTCGTCGACAACCGATGTCGATGAGGCGATCACGGCTGCCCGTAGGGCACTGCGAAGTGACGACTGGGCCGGTCTGTCCACGTCGGAGCGGGCAGACGCAATCCGCCGGTTCGCGAACGAATTGGAGAGCAGAGCCGAGGACCGCGCTACGACGGTCACACTGCAGAACGGTATGCCGATCGACTTGGCACGGTTCGCCGAGGGCGCTGCGCCTGTTCAGTTGCTCCGCTATTACGCCGATCTGGCCGAATCGACTGCTGTCGAAGAGCGACGTGTCAGCCAGCCGATGCCCGGGACCACGATCGTCCGTCGAGAACCGGTCGGGGTCGTCGCGGCGATCGCCCCATGGAACTTTCCCGCCGTGCTGTCGATGTTCAAGATCGCGCCCGCCCTCGCTGCAGGCTGCACCGTCGTGTTGAAGCCGTCGCCGGAAACCACGCTCGACTCGTATGTTCTGGCCGAAGCTGCCATCCGATCAGGCCTTCCCGCGGGTGTCGTCAACATCGTCACAGGCGGCGCCGACGTCGGACAGTACCTCGTTGCGCATCCCGGCGTGGACAAGGTTGCGTTCACCGGATCCACCGCAGCTGGGCGACACATCGGCCGGGTGTGCGGCGAATTGCTTCGCCCCGCAACACTCGAGCTCGGCGGTAAATCAGCCGCCCTCGTACTCGACGACGCCGACGTCGACAACACGGTCAGCGGGCTCGCGACGGCCTCACTGCTCAACAGCGGCCAGACGTGCTACATGTCGACTCGAATCCTTGTTCCGCGCGCGAAGAGTCACACATACATCGATGCGATCACCGCCATGGCGTCCGGACTGACCGTCGGCGATCCCATGGACCCCGCCACCTTCATCGGGCCACTGGTCAGTGCAACGCAACGGGACCGTGTCCTCGCGCTGATCGAGCAGGGCCGATCCGAGGGCGGCACCATCACCACCGGTGGCGGTCGGCCCGACGGTGTCGGGTATTTCGTCGAGCCGACCGTGTTCGCCGACGTCGAGAACACCAGCACGATTGCGCGACAGGAAGTTTTCGGACCAGTCCTCTCCGTCATCGCGTACGACGACCTCGACGACGCCATCGCCCTCGCCAACGATTCCGACTACGGCCTCGGTGGCACCGTGTGGACCTCCGACGAGGAACGCGGCATCGATGTCGCGAGGCGCGTCGACACCGGCTCGTTCGGCGTCAACACCTTCAACCTCGACTGGGGCTCGCCTTTCGGCGGCGTCAAGGCCAGCGGGCTCGGACGTGAACTCGGCCCCGAAGGCCTCGCGTCGTACCAGCAGCTCAAGTCCATCTTTCTCGCAACCACGTAAGAAACGAGAGGCTATGTCCGAAGCAGGACTGGCCGGTGCCCGCGCACTGGCCGCGAACACACTGAAAATCGCCGAACAATTCGGCGAGGCCGAATGGAGGGCGGATACTGCCTGTCACGGCTGGCGGGTCCACGATCTGATCGGCCACATGGCATTCTTCTTCAACTTCATCGCCGACCCGAACCTCGTGTTCCCGCCCAACCCGAGCAGTAAGTCCGAGCGGCTCAACGATGCAGCCGTTCGCGAACGTGCCGACCTTCCTCACGATCAGATACTCGAGTACTACCGCGAGCAGTCGGAGGCAGGCCTGGCCACTCTCGAAGCACTTCAGGGACCTGAGCTTCGCAACAACGCTCTCGAGATGTTGGACCTCGGCACCTACGAGCTTCACCAGCTCAGTGACGCAGTGTCGTTCGATCACCTCGTTCATCTGACGTCGGACCTCCTCGCGCCGTTCGGGCCCCTCCGCCCAGGCGACGTCGATGTCGCGGCAGCAATCGATCCGGCGATCGATTGGATGATCGCAGGACTGCCTCAGATGTGCGGCAACGGCGTGGCGGCTGCGTCGACATCGCCTGTCGGACTTCGACTTACCGGTGCGACGAATCGCAGTTTCGTCCTGACGGTCGACCACGCCACCGTCGTCGTCACCGAAACCGACGACCTTCCCGACCACGTCGCCACCACGTCGGCAACCGACTTTCTACGTTGGGGCACAACCCGATCCGCGTAGCGCTCGGCCGTCGACATCTCCGGTGACCGAACAATTGTGGCGCCGGTACTCGACGCCATCGACATCGTGTAGTACGGACAAAGAAAGAGAACGAACATGTCGCAGCACCTGAAGGACAAAGTCATTCTGATCACCGGTGCGGGCGGAGGTTTCGGGCAGCTCATCGCCGAGAAGACCGCCGCACAGGGCGCCAAGGTCGTCGGCGTCGACATCAACGAACAGGGCCTGAAAACTGTCTTCGACGGCATCGCCGCACGAGGTTTCCAGGGAACCTACTCGGTCGCAGACGTCACCGACATGGAACAGGTAGTGGCGGCAGCGCAGCATGCAGTCACTACCTTCGGCGCGTTGGACGTATTCGTCAACAACGCGGGTGTCATGCCGCTGGCCTACTTCGCCGATCACGAACGCGCATGGCAGAAGTGGCACAAGGCGATCGACATCAACATCAAGGGTGTCGTCAACGGAATCTCCGCCGTCTACGACCAGATGATCGCCCAGGGGCGTGGCCAGGTCGTCAACATCTCCTCGATCTTCGGCAATGCAGGTATCGACGGTTCCGGTGTGTACAGCGCCACGAAGGCTGCCGTCACGACGATTTCGGATTCGCTGCGCATCGAGGCCAAAGGCAAGATCAAGGTCACGACGGTCAAACCGACCGGTGTCACTGGAACCAATCTCGCGAGCTGGATCGTCAACGAGAACGCGATCCTCGGACTCACCGGCCAGCGCGCGTCGACCTTCACCGAGAACATGGGCGCAGCGACCACCGGCACCCTGCGTCCGGAGCAGACCGATGTCGACAACATCGAATACTGGCTCATCAAGCCGGACGATCTCGCCGACGCCGTCGTACATGTGATCGATCAGCCCTGGGGCATCAGCATCAGTGACATCACCGTCCGCGCCAGCGGCGAGGACTACCTCTACTGACCGTTCTCGCTGTGACAGCTCCACACTCGACCGGAGGTCGAGTGTGGAGCACACTCGTACACCGTACGGTACGATGCGTCGGCACAGTCCGGCGAAAGGTGAGCATCGTCCATGACCACGACCGACACCCTGTCCACGATCATTGTCCGAGGCGCACGGGAGAACAATCTCCACGACGTCGACCTCGATCTACCCAAGCACTCGTTGATCGTCTTCGCCGGAGTGTCCGGCTCCGGTAAGTCCTCGCTCGTGTTCGACACGATCGCCGCCGAAGCGCAACGTCAGATCAACTCGACGTTCACCGCGTTCGCGCAGACATTCCTGCCGTCGTACGGTAGGCCGGACGCGGACCTCATCGCCAATCTGTCCGCCGTCGTCATCGTCGACCAGAAGCGTTTGTTCGGTGGCCCACGCTCGACCGTCGGCACCATCACCGACATCGGCGACTGGCTTCGCATGCTGTGGTCGCGCGGGGTGCAACCGTCGATCGGATACGCCAACGCCTTCTCCTTCAACGACCCGGCGGGCATGTGCCCCGAATGCGAAGGACTCGGCGAGGCCAAGGTGATCGATCTCGCCGAGCTGGTCGACGAATCGAAATCGTTGCGCGAGGGGCCGTTCAAGCACCCGGACTTCGAGCCCGGCAAGTGGCCTTACCGCGTGTTCGCCGACTCCGGATTCTTCGACCTCGACGTTCCGATCGAGCAGTATTCGGCACGAGAGCGTCACCTGTTCTTCGACGCCCAGCCAGGCGAGGTGACGGTTCCGAATCCCGACGCCGTCATGAAGAGTTACGAAGGCATCACCTCTCGCTTCCGGCGCAGCTACCTGTCGAAGGATGCCGATGCACTCAAGGGCAAGGCCAAAGCCGCCTTCGAACGGATCGTCACGCGTGGCACCTGCGAAGCATGTGGCGGCACCCGCTACAACGACACCATCCGCAGCGCGACGCTGGAAGGACTGTCGCTTCCCGACGCGTTCGCCATGCAGGTGTCCGACCTCGCCGAACGTCTCGACGGCTGGAGCTTGAAGAGTCTCGACGGCCCTCGGCGCGAGATCGTGCTGCAGCTGCGCCGCCTCGTCGACCTCGGTCTCGGCTACCTCAGCCTCGACCGCGCGACGTCGTCGCTGTCCGGTGGTGAATCGCAGCGCATCAAGATGGTGCGTCACCTCGGCTCGACGCTCAACGACATGCTGTACGTGTTCGACGAACCCACCACCGGCCTTCACCCGCGCGACGTCCACCGCCTGAACGACATGCTGCTCGCGTTGCGGGACAAGGGAAACACGGTCCTGGTCGTCGAACACGATCCCGAGGTGATGGCCATCGCCGACCGAATCGTCGAAATCGGCCCGGGCGCAGGCAAAGCAGGCGGAACCGTCGTCTTCGAGGGAACGTACGACGAGCTGCGGTCCGCCGACACCCGGACCGGAATCGCCCTGCGACGAGAAGGCGCGACGACGCAGCCTCCGCGCACCGCAACGAGTTTCGTGTCCATCGCGAACGCGACGACACACAACCTTCGCGACGTCAGCGTCGACATTCCACTCGGGGTCCTGACTGCAGTCACCGGCGTGGCCGGATCGGGTAAGTCGAGTCTGATTCACGGACACCTACGTTCGGTCGCGGAGGACGCCGTCATCATCGACCAAGCGCCCATCCGCGGCTCCCGTCGATCCTCACCCGCCACCTACACCGGCCTGCTCGATCCGATCCGCGCGTACTTCGCGAAGAAGACCGGCCAGCCCGCGTCGTTGTTCTCCCCCAACTCCGACGGCGCGTGCCCGGATTGCCAGGGCAGCGGCATCATCTTCACCGATCTCGGGTTCACCGATCCCGTGACGAGCATGTGTGAAACGTGTCAGGGCAGGCGATTTCGATCGGGCGCGATCAAGCACACCGTCGACGGCGTGAGCATCGCAGACATCTTCGAGATGTCCGTCGAGGATGCGCAGGACTTCTTCGAGGTCAAGAAGATACGCGACATTCTGCATCGCTGCTCCGACGTCGGACTCGGGTATCTGTCTCTCGGACAGAACCTTTCGTCCCTGTCGGGTGGCGAGCGTCAGCGACTCAAGCTCGCGACGGAGTTGGTGGGGTCGTCGCCGATCCTCGTTCTCGACGAACCCACGACCGGACTGCACCCGTCGGACGTGTCGAAGTTGATCGCATTGCTGTCCGGGATGGTCGACGAGGGTCGCACCGTCATCGTGATCGAACACAACCTCGACGTCGTCGCGGCTGCGGACTGGGTGATCGACCTCGGGCCCGACGGCGGACACAACGGAGGTGAGATCGTGTTCACCGGTACGGTCGACGCGCTGGTGAAGTCCGATACTCACACCGGCGTCTATTTGGCGAAGAGTCTGGGCCGCTAGCTTACCTACAGGTAAGTTCGAGCAGCATGAGCCTGACTGAGATCGCACGTGCCGCCTACACGACGCTCGAACCCTTTCACGTGTCGGCTTACTTCAACCCCCAGGTGAGGGAGGCGGGTGACGAACTGGGACTCGACGGGCACGCCTGGTACGTCGGTGCCCGAGCAGCACCGATGGGTGAGACCGCCGCCAGTGTCGTCGCGGCGGCGTTCTACAACTTCAACCCCGCCATGATCGAGAAAGCCTGGCCTGCTGCCGTCGGCGCCGGGTTGGACAGGGTGTCGGATCGACGGTGGGCGATGCTCGACTCGGTCCTCGGTGATGCACTGGGTTCTCGTACTGGCGACGCCGAACTGGTCGAGGTTGCGAAGCGGCTGAGGCACATCGGCGACACCGCGGTGTTCGCCGGCCGTCCACTCGCCGCCGCCTGGCATTCGGCGACCGCACCGGACGCGCCGCACCTTGCGTTGTGGCACGCGATCACCGTCATCCGGGAGTGGCGCGGCGACGGCCACATCGCAGCATTGGTCGATGCGCAGCTGGACCCGACGGAGGCCGTCGTCTTCCACGAAGCCTTCCACCCGGAACCGAAGGCCCGACGCGTCCTCGGAAAGCAAATCACCCAGTTGACTCGCCAGTGGTCGGACGAGGAATGGGACGCAGCATTCGATCGCCTCGCCACGCGAAACCTGCTGACGCGCACCGACGCAGGCGAAGCATTGACCGACGACGGCGTCGCACTCGATGCGCACATCGAGGCCAGGACCGATGCACTGGCGTCGAGCATCTGGCGCGACGTGCCCGATGCCGAGGACCTGATCGTCCGTGTGCGGCCCTACGTCAAGGCCGTGATCGACGCGGGCATCCTGCCGGGAACGAAGAAGCGCTGACGGGTGGGCATGGTGTACCAGTTACGGTCGGTCGGGTGCGGGTGATCCCGTCCGTCGAGTGGCAAAAGTGGTACACCATGCCCACCGTGGTCACTCGCCCCGGCGGTAAGCCTCGTGCACGACATGCTCGGCGATTGCGAGCGACGAGGTAGCGCCCGGCGACGGCGCGTTGCGTACGTGGAGGATCCGCGCGCTACCGGTGATGACGAAGTCGTCCTCGAGGCTGCCGTCGCGGTTCATCGCCTGCGCACGAATGCCCCGAGGGCCGCGTCGGACATCCTCGACGGAGATGGCGGGGACGTATCGACGCGCTTGTTCGACGAAAACCCGTGTGCTGAGCGCGGTTCGGGTCTCGCGTACTGCGGCTGGGATGTTGCGCGCGGCGAATCTCCAGAACCCGGGGAAGCCGATGGCGTCGGCCACGTCCTTCGGCGACAGCGTCCGACGGTCGTAGGATTCGCGACCGAGCGACAGAAAAGCGTTGGGCCCCAACGTCACATCGCCCTGAATCGTCTTGCTGACATGCACGCCGAGGAACGGGTACTTCGGGTCCGGCACCGGATAGATCAACCCGTTCACCAACGCCGACTTCTCCGATGACAGCAGGAAGTAATCGCCGTAGAACGGCACGATCTTCGGAAACGACGACTCCCCTGCTGTCACGGCGAGGCGGTCCGACTGCAGACCAGCGCATGCGATGACCCGGTCGAATCGGTCTGCACCAGAGCGGGTCTGAACGTCGACGCCACCGGGCCGCTCGGCCAGATCCGTCACTGCGGTACGCAACCGGATCTGCCCGCCGAGCGCCGTGATGTCCTCGGCGAGCGCACGCGTCATGCCCGGATAGTCGACGATCGCCGTTTCCGGGGAATGCAGCGCCTTACGACCGCGGGCGTGCGGTTCGATCGCGCGTATGTCCTCCGCTTCGATCAGCTTGACGCCGGGAACACCGTTGGCCAGCGCTCGCTCGTGGATGGCGTCGAGGCGCCGGCATTCGTCCTCGGTGTGCGCGACGACGATCTTGCCGCACTTGTCGAACGCCACGCCTTTCTCCGCGACGAATTCTTCGAGTAGTGCAACGCCGCGGCGGCACAGCCTTGCCTTGAGGCTGCCCGGCTCGTAGTAGAGGCCCGCGTGCACGACACCGCTGTTGTGACCGGTCTGGTGCGCTCCGACGGAGGCCTCTTTCTCGAAGACGGTCACCTCGACGCCCCTCGACCTCATCAGCTCCCGAGCAACCGCGAGCCCGATGATCCCACCCCCGACAACCGCGACCTTGCTTCGCGCCACGTCCCCACCTCGCGTCGATGCTCCGATGACCGGGCCATTCTCACACGGGCCGCGGCGTGTAGAAGTTTTTTCTGTCGGCGGGAATTGATACCTTGTCGAGCACGTTAGTTGAGTCGAAGACGCTCAAGCTTCCGTAGGAGGAACACGAATGCCGGCATACCTGGGGCCCGAAGGCCCTCGTCGCATCGATATCAGCCGTCTGATGAGCAGGTCCACCCAGTCGCTCATCGGCGACGCGGCCACGTTCGCTGCCGGACGCGGCGACGCCGAACTCGATGCGTTGCACGTGCTGCACGTCATGGCACAGAACGATCCCACCCGCAGCCTCATGCAGCGCGCAGGTGTCCAATCCCCCGCCGTCGTGGACGCGGTGGAGTTGCGGCTGCCGCAAGGCGGCGGCTCGGTGAATGCCACTGCCCTGAGCAGCACGTTGAAGACCGCGATCCTCGAGGCGCACCACATCGCGCAGTCGCTCGGATCGACGTACATCGACCCCGAACACCTGTTCCTGGCGTTCGCTGCCGATCAGGATCACATCGCCGGCCGCCTGCTGGCGTCGGAGGGAATCACCCCCGAGGGGCTGCAGACCGCGCTCAAGGGCGGAACGGTCGAACCCGCGTCGAATTCCGAGACGCCCACGCTCGACAAGTTCGGCGTCGACCTGACCGAACGTGCCCGACAGGGCGGTGTCGACCCGGTCATCGGCCGTACCGACGAAATCCAACAGACCATCGAGATCCTGTCGCGTCGCACCAAGAACAACCCGGTGCTCGTCGGTGAGGCAGGCGTCGGCAAGACCGCCGTCGTCGAGGGCCTCGCGCAACGCATCGTCGACGGCGACGTGCCCGAGCGCCTGCAGGGCAAGCGCATCGTTCAGCTCGACCTGTCGTCCATGGTCGCCGGTACGCGCTACCGCGGCGACTTCGAAGAGCGACTGACCAAGGTGATCGACGAGATCTCGGCACACAAGGACGAACTCGTCGTCTTCATCGACGAAGTGCACACCATTGCGGGTGCAGGCGGCGGCGCCGACGGCGCCATGGATGCCGGAAACATCCTCAAGCCCAAGCTCGCTCGCGGGGAACTGCACATCGTCGGTGCCACCACACTCGACGAGTACCGCACCAACATCGAGAAAGACCCCGCTCTCGAGCGTCGGTTCCAGCCCGTGACGGTGCCCGAACCGAGCGTCGACGACGCCAAGGCCATTCTCACCGGGCTGCGTAGCCGGTACGAGGAGCACCACGGTGTTCGATACACCGACGACGCGATTGCCGCTGCCGTCGACCTGTCCGATCGCTACATCGGCGACCGGTTCCTGCCCGACAAGGCGATCGACCTGATCGACCAGGCCGGCGCCCGTAAGCAGCTGACCCGTCCGGTCGTCGACAGTGCCGCGATCGAAAAGCAGCTCGCCGCACTGGAAGTCGAGAAGGAACAGGTCATCGCTCGCGAGGACTACGAGCGTGCGTCGCAGATCAGGGACGAGGTATCGACGCTGCAGGGGCGCCTGAACGGAACGGTTGCCGAGGCTCCCGACGTGACCGCCGAGGACATCGCCGACGTCGTTTCACGCGCAACCGGCATCCCCGCCAGCCAGATGACGCAGGAGGAGAAGGAACGTCTGCGCCGCCTGGAAGCGGAACTGCACGAACGCGTCGTCGGACAGGACGAAGCAGTGAAGGCCATCGCCCGTGCGGTGCGTCGTAGCCGGACCGGTATGAGTGATCCGGATCGTCCCGTCGGCAGCTTCCTGTTCCTCGGTCCGACCGGTGTCGGCAAGACCGAGCTGGCGAAGGCGCTGGCTGCGTCGTTGTTCGGTGACGAGAAGAAAATGCTGCGCCTCGACATGAGCGAGTTCGGCGAACGGCACACCGTGAGCCGTCTCGTCGGTGCGCCTCCCGGATACGTCGGTTACGGCGAGGCGGGTCAGCTGACCGAGCAGGTTCGACGCAACCCGTACTCGGTTGTGCTGCTCGACGAGATCGAGAAGGCACACCCCGACGTCTTCGACACGCTGCTACAGGTGCTCGACGACGGCAGGCTCACCGACGGGCAAGGCCGCACGGTCAACTTCCGCAACACCGTGGTGATCATGACGAGCAACCTCGGCTCGGACATCATCTCCAGCAAGTCCGGTGGTCTGGGGTTCACGACGGGCGAGCAGGACGAGAAGCCTCTGCGCGACCGGGTGATGGGTCGGCTGCGTGAATCGATGCGGCCGGAATTCCTCAACCGCATCGACGAGATCGTGGTCTTCCGCAAGCTCGACACCGAGCAACTGCACCGGATCACCGACCTCATGCTGGAGGAGAGCCGGGAACGGTTGTCGGCCAGGGGTTTCGAGATCACGTTCAGCGACTCGGCGGTCGACTGGTTGGCACGGAACGGGCACCAGCCCGAGTTCGGTGCGCGGCCGTTGCGTCGCTCGATCCAGCGGGCGCTCGACGACCGGATCGCCGATCTGCTGCTCGACGACATCCTCACCGAGGGTGGCACCGTGTCGGTGGACGTCGCAGACGACGAGTTGGCATTGAACGTCGCCTAGTGACAATCGAAGCCGCCCGTGTACTTCCGAGTACACGGGCGGCTTCGTCGCGTTCTGACCGAACAGTCCTGGAACACGCTCTGCTGCATGTGACACCCGCGCGCACCGAGGCCGCCTCGCCGGACGCCTGATGTAGACGCTCACCGAATCGCCAGCCGCACGTCGTTTTGCCAGCAATTCAGGCCGCACCTGGCAACATGGTGAGCACCTGCGGGGATACGGACAACACTCCCGCGCGCTATGTTCGACGATGACCCCCTCAGCGTCGAAGGAGCAGCCGTGGCCGATACGTCGTCGTACATCTCGAAGCAGGACCAGCTGGAGATCAGCACCTACACCTGGCCGACACGGAAGACTCCCATCGGCGTCGTACAGATCGCGCACGGACTCGCCGAGCACGGCAGCCGCTACGCGCGATTCGCCGAAGCTCTGAACGATGCGGGATTTCACGTCGTCGCCTCAGATCATCGCGGCCACGGTTCGTCGATCACCGACACACCTGGAGACCTGGGGTCGATGGGGTTCCCCGCACTGTGGGCGGACATCGAGCAGCTCGGCGAACACCTGCTGGAGATCTACCCGGACCTGCCACTGTTCTTGTTCGGGCATTCGATGGGTTCGTTTGCGGCGCAGCACGTTCTGGTCGAGCGATCCGACCTGTATGCGGGCGTGGTCCTGTCGGGATCGTCGGCGATCGATGTACTCGCAGCAGGCATGGCGGACGCCCCCGCCGGTGATCTGAGTGTGTTCAACAGCGCCTTCGAGCACCGCACCGGGTACGAGTGGCTGTCGCGCGACGAGGCGGAGGTGGACGCCTATGTCGCCGACGCGTTGTGCGGGTTCGACCTTCCCGCCGCCACCGTCCCGGCATTGTTCACCGAGGCCGACAAGCTTGCCGACCCACACAAGCTCGAAGAGGTTCGCTCCGAGCTGCCGCTGCTGATCGCGTCGGGTTCGGACGATCCGCTCGCCGGTGGCGGACAGCTCGTCGAATTACTCGGGTCGCGCTACCGCGAGGCAGGCTCGAGCGACGTCACCGTCACGATCTACGACGGCGCCCGCCACGAAATTCTGAACGAGACGAACCGCGACGACGTCACCGCCGACATCGTCCGCTGGCTGACCGACAGGGCGACCGGCTAACGGCGTCGTAGATTCACGGGCTGCCCGTCCTCGGGGAAGGGCAGCGACGTGAAGTTCAGTGGCGCAGTGTAATTCGGGTCCACACTCCACTCGAACCGCCTCAACAGGTGGAACATGATGGTCTTGATCTCCGCACCCGCGAAGTACATGCCGATGCACTTGTGGACCCCGCCGCCGAACGGTTCCCACGCGTAGCGGTGCACCTTGTCCTCGCGCCGCTCCGCGGAGAACCGTTCCGGGTCGAACTTCTCCGGATTCGGCCAGTACTGCGCCATGTGGTGCGTGAAGTGCGGCGCCACGGACGCGTACGTGCCCGCGGGGATGTACTTGCCCTGCACCACGGTGTCTTTCACGGCGCGGCGCGCGACGACCGGCGTCGGCGACACGAGCCGCAGACACTCCTTCATGACCAGATCGATGTCGACGAGCTCGTCCAACTGCTGAAACGTCGGCGAATCCGTCTGCAGCGCAAGCGCCTCCGCACGACACCGTTCGCGCCACTCCGGATGTTGGCCCAAATACTGCATCATCGTCGACAGCGTGATGGTCGACGTGTCGTGTGCGGCCATGAGCAGAAAGATCATGTGGTCGATGACTTCGTCGTCGGTGAAGCGTTGCCCGGTATCGGATTCGATGTGGCACAACACCGAGAAGAGGTCGTCGGTCTCGTTGTCGCGTCGCGCCGGCAGGTAGCGCCGGAAGAACTGCTCGAGCACCCTGCGCCCGTCGAGACCTCGCTTCCACCTGGTGCCGGGAACCCGATATCGGACGATCGACGTCGCAGCCTGAACACAGGCCACGAAACTCGCGTTGATCGTGTCGATTTCGGCTTCCGTGCTGCCTTCGGCACCGCCCATGAAGATGTTCGTCGCGACATCCAGTGTCAACGCCTTGAGCGCAGGGTAGACACGGAAGTCGGCGCCCGGCTCCCAGTGGTCCAACCCTTCGGCGACGACCGGGTTCAACGCGTCGACCGACTTCGCAATACGCTGCCGGGTGAACGCCTGTTGCATGATGCGCCGGTGGCGCAGATGTTCGTCGTCGTCGAGCAGCATGAGCCCGCCGTGAAAGAACGGCCCGATCAGCAACGACCACCCGTCGCTGTTGACGAATGCCTTGTCCTTGTTCTGAAGAACTTCCTGGCACGCGTCGGGTCCGAGAACCGTGATCCACCGCTGGCCCGCCATGGTCAACCACGACACGTCGCCGTATTTCTCCCAGCGACTTCCGAACAGCTTGAGCGGATCCCTCATGTATTCGAGGGTGTGTCCGACGATGGGCACCCCGCCGTCGCCGCGCACGGCGTCGAGCTGCGAGTCGGCGGGTGGGGCAGCGAGCATTCGAGCCATGGCAAACCTCCCGTAATCTGACAGGGCATCATGTCAGATGGATGTAGTCTGCGTCACATTCGCCGCATCTGTCAACATCGACACATGACCCCGACGACGCGTCGCTACGCCGGAATGAGCGCCGACGACCGTGCAACCGAACGTAGGTCCCGACTGCTCGACGCCGGGTTGGACGTATTCGCCGACGCAGGCGCGAAGGGCGCGACGATGACCGCGATCTGCGCGCGGGCCAAACTCACCGAGCGATACTTCTACGAAAGCTTCAGCAGCAGGGACGAACTGCTGCGCCAGGTGGTCGACATGGTGTCCGACGAGATCCGGGTCGCCGCACTGGCCGCGCTCCATTCGTCCGACGGCACCGTCGAAACCCGAGTGCGGCAGGCAATCACCGCATTCGTGACCGTGTTGACCGACGACCCGCGCAAGGGGCGAGTCGCCATGATCGAGTCACTCGCCGTCGACTCGTTGCGCCGATATCGTCGAGAATCGTTGCGCGACTTCGCCCGCCTGGTAGCAGACCAAGCTCACGAACTGTACGGCAGCGACGCATGGCCCGAGCCACGGTCGGAGATCAACGGCCTGCTGTTCACCGGCGGTCTCGCCGAACTGATCATCGCGTGGTTGAACGACGAGATCGACGTGACGCCGCAGCAGATCGTCGAGTCCGCGACCTACCAGTTCATCTCCACATCACACCGACCACGGTAGCTACAGTGGATTCGGTGGCCCACGCACACCGCTCCAGGCAATCGACACCCCCGGACAAGACATGTGCGTCGTGCGGCCGCCGAATCGAATGGCGCAAGAAGTGGGAGCGACACTGGGATGACATCAAGTACTGCAGCGACGCGTGCAGGCGGCGCAAGGTGACGTCCTCGGATCACGACCTCGAGAACAAGATCAGAGAGTTGCTCGACGCCCGGTCCCGCGATGCGACCATCTGTCCGTCCGAGGTCGCCCGGGCGATGTCCGACGACAACTGGCGCGACCTGATGGAGCCGGTACGTCGCGCCGCCCGCCGGATGGTCGACGCAGGCGAGGTCGAGATCACGCAGAAAGGTTCGGTCGTCGACCCGTCGACAGCCAAGGGTCCCATCAGAATTCGCTGGGCGGCTACGCCGCCCGTGCGCGAATAGTTGGCCCAGGGAGCCTGTTGCTTAATTGGTGTGCGGGCGGGCGGCTGGTGGCCCGTGTTTTCTGGTGGCCGGTGGCCGGTGGCTGGTGGTGGATGTCGTCGGCCACCGGCCCCTGCCGTGTCAGGCAGCCAG